>CAMONF010000067.1 GCA_946620335.1 uncultured Clostridia bacterium | reverse complement strand
TACGATCCGGATATATACTGAATCAAAGATATGGGAACCAAAGAATCGAGTAGGAGGGGGTGATTAACCCCCGTCCTCTCACACCACCGTGCGTACCGTTCGGTACACGGCGGTTTCAATAGTTGACGTGCACTGACTGGTACGCATTGGAAAGGTCATAGAACCCCCAGCGTATCAGTCTTTCTTTTGACAAGGCCCAATTGACCGCTTGGTTGCCACTCAGAAACCAGTAACCTTTACGGCTGTATGCTATGGTAGCTGCATAGTGCTCGTCCACTCCCAGTCCAACAAGCTTGCGTTTGCGCGTCCTTGGCAGTTTCTACTGCTTCCAGATACACATACGGATACGTCGGTACAGCCATCCGTTGAGTTCATTGATCGGGTATTTCACCCGTTAGAAACGTGCGCCGCCAGGCGCACCCACTGAAAAAGACGCCCCGCCGCACAGGCGGAGCGTCCTTTTCTGTCAGACATGTTATTTATAATGTGTCGATCGCCACTCTCTCCAGAGCGAGGCCGGCCTTGTAGGTGTTCATGAACTTCTCAAACCCTGCCTGCTCCTCCTCGCTGGCCATGAGCGTCGTCTCGGGCAGACCCGCGAAGACCCTGGTGTTGAGGTAGTCCTGCAGCGTCTCGCCGGGCTTTCTGCAGTTCTTGTAGGCGCCCAGCAGCGCGATACCCCAGGCACCGCCCTCGCCGGCCGTCTCCATGACCGTCACGGGCGCGCTGATCGCGGCGGACAGATACCGCTGCGCGACGCCGGGTGTCTTGAACATGCCGCCGTGTCCCATTAAGCGGTCGATCTGAATGCCTTCGTCGCGGGTCAGGAAATCCATACCCATCCGGACTGCGCCGAGAGAAGTATAGAGGTGGGCTCTCATGAAGTTAGCCAGGTTGAATTTGCTGTCCGGCCTTCTCACAAAGAGCGGACGGCCTTCCTCGAGGTGGGTGATTCCCTCGCCGGAGAGGTAGCCGTAAGCGAGCAGGCCGCCGCAGTCCGCATCCCCTTCAAGCGTGTGCCTGTAGAGGAGCTCGAACGCCTGGCCGGCGCCAACAGGATTTCCGGTCAGCGCGGCGAAGGAGCGGAAAATGTCCACCCAGGCGTTGAGGTCGGACGTGCCGTTGTTGGCGTGGGACATGGCAACGGGATCGCCGCCGGGCGTCGTCACCATATCGATCTCCCTGTAGACGCGGGAGAGCTGCTTTTCAAGGACGATCATGGCAAAGATGCTAGTGCCGGCGGAAAGGTTGCCGGTGCGGGGAGCGACGGCGTTCGTCGCGACCATGCCTGTTCCCGCATCGCCTTCAGGCGGGCAGAAGGGGATACCGGGCTTCAGCGTGCCGGTCACATCGAGCAGGGCAGCGCCTTCCTCCGTCAGGCAGCCGGCGTCATCGCCCGCCGACAGGACCTTGGGGAAGATATCCCGGAAGGACCAGGGATACTTGTACTCCGCGATGAGGTCCATGAACTGCCCGATCATACGCTCATTGTAGTCCTTCTTGTCGGTATCGATCGGGAACATGCCGGAGGCATCGCCGATACCCAGCACGTGCTCGCCGGTCAGCAGATGGTGGACGTAGGCGGCCAGAGTATCTACTGTGGCGATCTCTCTGACATGGGCTTCGCCGTCAAGCATTCTCTGATAGAGGTGGGCCACTGACCATCTGTCAGGCACATTGTAGGCGAAAAGGTTGGTCAGCCGCGCAGCGGCGACCAGGGTGTTGGTGTTGCGCCAGGTCTGGAAGGGAGCCAGCTGCTTCCCCTCAGCATCCCTGGCAATATAGCCGTGCATCATCGCGCTGATACCGATCACACCGATAGTGGTCAGCGCAATACCGTACTTCTCATACACGTCCTCACGAAGTGCGGAGTAGCAGCCCTGCATGCCGATGCGCACCAGGTCCAGAGAATAGGTCCAGATGTCGTCGATCAGCTGGTTCTCCCAGTCGTAGGCGCCGGACGCCAGGACGTGACCCGAATAGTCTGACAGGATCGCCTTGATCCGGGTCGAACCGAATTCGATACCCAGTGCTGTCTGTCCGGATTCAATAATGTTACGTTCGCTCATGTCTTTTCCTCCCTTTCCGGCGCATATCCTGCGCTCCGGTTCCGCGATACAGATGGTTGCTTCTTTCCAGATTCCGCATTCGCACAGCCAGCGTAGGCGAATGCTCTTTAGTGCAGTTTTGATTGTCTATTTTGTAAATACGTTTTACTTAATATATTTACATAATAAGCCAGCCATCCGCTTCCGTCAATAGGGACTCTTTCATAAACTACATACCTGTTTCTTATTGAATATGCCGGTTTGCATTTTTCATAACAATATGATAAAATAAATGATTAGATAAATGATTGCAGAAAGACGCCCCACCTGGAAGTGGGGCGTCTTTTTTCGCCTGTATGGTCCCGCTTCTCATCCCTCCATCCAGGGATACCTGGCACCAAACAGCGCGAGGAACTCCTCGTTGTCCGAAGCATATCGGTAATACACACCGTCCGAGAACACTACTCCGCAGCTGTCCTCCGCGGGACAGCAGGAATATGTGCTGCCGTCAGCACAGGTCAGGGTCAGCAGGCTCCCAAAAGGACAGCCGGCGCCTCCCGGGAGCACTTCCGCGTTCTTCAGCCACTCCTCCAGTCCTGCGAGGCCGGCCTCGTCATTCAGCACATACTCCTCTCCCGCCAGACTCAGCCGGGCCTCCGTCAGGCCGGACACCTTTTCCGGCGCATACGGGGCAATGCCTGCATTTGAAACGGAGAGCCGAAATACCGCATTGTATACGCTCTCCTCATAGGCGCGCTGAGACACGATATGCCGGCCGAGCGGACCGTACACTTCCAGGACACCGTAGTAGCTGCCCGGCGGAAGCCAGTTGAGAGCGGTATCGCCGTACCAGTTGTCCCGGATCAGGGCAAGACGGTCATCATAGATCTGCAGCCCGCTCTTCCGCACGTAGCCGCCGAAATCGACGGAGAACCCGTCCGTCGACGTGAGGACCGGAAGAGCTTCAAGCTCAGCCATATGGGACGCAAGCGCCGGGGCTTCCTCGAAGGACCAGTCATTCCCCTTCCATTTCATCTCGTAGAGCAGAAAGAGGCCGGGTTCGACAGTAAGGCCTCCGGCAGAGATCCTGACCGGCTGCGGGGACGAATCAGCCGTTTTATCGTCCGCAGCGGCAGAAGACTCCTGCGGATCAGCCGTTCCCTCGGATGATTCATGTAAATTGCCCGAACCATCCGTTCCCGCAGAAGATTCGGAGGAATCGGGCGTTACAGAAGAGAACTCCTGCGCGCCTCCCGCTCCAGCTCCGGAAGATGCCTCCTGTCCGGCAGCCGCCTCCGTCTCCCCCGGCAGCGGATCCGCGCCAAAGCAAGCTGTCAGCACCGCGCAGGCAATCAGAGCCAGAACTGTGACCCGGAGCGCAGGCCTCCTGTACTTCAGGATCGACTTGACACGACTCTTCACGTCAGACTCCCCGAAGGCGACCGGGCAGGCTGTGAGGATTCTGTGACTGCTGACGTTCAGCAGGGTCTGGGAATAGGCGGCGCGCTCAGACCGCCCAAAAGTGCGGATCACGCTCTCATCGCAGGCGAACTCAATATCTCTGCCGAAGAGCACGAAGGCGAGCCAGCAGAACGGGTTGAACCAGTGGAGGCTCAGGATCAGAAAGCCGAGCGGCTTCCGGATGTGGTCGCGCCTGCGCAGATGTGCCCGCTCATGCGCCAGCACATAGCGCCTCTCCTCCCTGCTCAGGGACGAAGGAAGATAAATGACAGGCCTCAGGATACCCATGATGAAGGGTGCATCCAGCTCGTCGCAAATGCGGACATTTCCCCGCTGCCGCAGAGAGACGGATACTTTTCTCCCGATCATCCATGTGCTGATTCCCATATAGAGAAGCATGGCGCCCAGGCCTGCCAGGTATATCAGCGCAAACGCAGAGGACGTTCTGCCGCCGCTCCGCTCTGCCGGAGCCGGGTAATCGCCTTCACTGCCGGAAGACATGCCCGGACCTGTTTCGGACACTTCATTATTCCAGAGGGCCTGCGCCGGCTCCCCGCCTTCTTCCTCCAGGTGAAAAATCTCCACTTCTCCGTCCCCGCTCACTACATGCGGGACCGCGCGGAAAACCGAGACCGGGGATGCAAGGCTGACCGGGCAGACAAGCCGAAAGGCCACCAGGCCCCACAATGCGCAGACGATCCACCTCGGGGCCCGCATCCTTATGAGAATCAGGCGGAAAATGACGACAGCCAGGATGAGAACGCTTCCGGCCACGCTCATATTGAGCAGCTTTTCGAGAAAGGCGTTCATTTACCTGTCCTCCCTGTAGGCGTCGATCAGCTTCTGGATTTCATCCACTTCCCCCTCCGAAAGACGCTTGCGTGATGTGAAGGCAGCCAGAAAAGCCGGGAGAGAGCCAGCAAAGGTCTCCTCCACGAACCGCTCGCTCTGCGCCGCGGCGAACTCCTCCTTCGTCACCAGCACGGAAACGATACCGCGGTCGTTCTGAAAGAGACCGCGCTGACACATTTTTTTGAGTACGGTGTAGGTAGTGGATTTCTTCCAATCCAGTTCCTTTTCGCACAGCCTGACAAGGGCGTTTGAGCTTATGGGGGCATTTTCCCAGATCAGGTCGGCGAAGCGGCTCTCCACCGCTCCGAGTTTTTTCTCCTCCATGGCAGTCCTCCTTTTGGTCTACTCTTTATAGACCTTAGTCTATCATCTATAGACCAATCTGTCAACACCTTCGCCTGCGGCTCCGAAAAAGATCCGCGGAACCGGTGGCAGATCATCTTACCGATGTCCTCCACAGACTCCGCGGATCATTTTTCCAATTTGTCGTAAGTGTTCAGCACCAGGAGATAAGCATGCCGATTCCTGTCACCCTTCCTGCTCCTCCGGGTAATACCGCAGAATATTATCCATGCTCCGCCGGATGTGTCCGGCCATGGCTTCGCGGGCTGCCCGGATGTTTCCTTCTCGCACCGCTTCGAGGATAACGATGTGCTCCTGGGTTGATTTTCTGTAGTGGTCCAGCTGCTCCGGCCTTGAGTGCCCGGTGCTGGGTCCGTTCCACAGCTCCAGCAGATACTGCTCCAGCTTCTCGTTGGCGGCCGCCTGCCAGAGGGACATGTGGATGTCCTGGTTCAGCTCCATGTACTCAGCCACGTCCACTGTATCCATGCCGTCCGCCTGCATCCTGGCAAGACGCTCCAGAAGCTTCCCGGTCTCCATGCCCCGCTCCGCCGCGCGTGCGGCAGCCTCCGACTCGAGGAGGATCCGCATCTCGAACCGGTCGCGGACGAACTTCCTGTCGATGGGGTTGACAATGGCGCCTTTGTTCATGCGCAGCGTGATGAGCCCCTCGGCCTCCAGGGTCTGGAAGGCCTCCCGGACCGGAGTCCGGCTGATGCCCAGCTGGTCTGCGACGCCGGTCAGGCTGAGCTCCTCCCCGCTCTTGTACTCGCCCGCATAGATAGCCTTCTTCAAAATGGACGCGATCCGGACCCTGGCCGGCATCATTTTCAAAGTCTCCATCACTCACCTCATCCTGTATACGATATACATCTACTCTATCCGCCCGGGCGGGAAATGTCAACCGGGGACAGGAGGTTTTGAAAAAAGGAACGTCCCTGATTTTCAAAACAGATTTGGGGCTTGTATTCCCGCCACACAAGTGGTATAGTAAAGCCATAGATTGAATATCGTATACGATATTCAATCTGGCCTATCGTCAATTCCCGAAAGGAGTCCGCCATGCATGCCATAGAAAAGATACTTGCCAAAAACAGCGGCAAAAGCTCCGTAAAGACCGGTGAGATCGTCACCGCCAAGGTCGACTTCGCCGAAATCAACGACCTCTACCTCCAGACCATCTATTCCTTCTACGAGATGGGCGGCGAGAAGGTCTGGGACAGGGAGCGCTGCGCCTTCGTCTTCGACCACTATGCGCCTACCCCCGACATCAAGAGTGCTGCCAACCACAAGGAGATGCGGGAATTCGCCCAAAAGAACGGTCTCCGCTTCCACTTTGACACCAACTGCGGCGTCTGTCATCAGGTCATGCCGGAGGCGGGCGTCATTTATCCCGGCATGATCGTCGTCGCTACGGACAGCCACACGACCACCCACGGGGCCTTCGGCGCCATGGGCACCGGCTGCGGTGCGACCGATATGGCCACCATCCTCATGACCGGCGAGCTCTGGTTCCGCGTGCCCGAGATCATCGAGGTCCGGCTGGAGGGCGAGGCGCCCAAGGGCGTCTTCCCCAAGGACGTGATTCTTGCCGTTCTCGGCAAGATCCGCGCTGACGGGGCCGTCTACAAGGCCATCGACTTCACCGGCTCCTACGTGGAGCAGCTGGGGGTGCCCGGCCGCATGACCATCTGCAACATGGCCGTGGAGATGGGCGCCAAGACCGCCTACATGCAGCCCAATCAGGCCGTGCTCGACTACGTGTCCGAGCGGGCCGTCCGCCCCTTCGAGGTCCAGTACACGGATCCCGATTTCGAATATGCCGAGACCTACGTCTTCGATGTCTCCACTCTGGAACCCGAACTGGCCTGCCCCAGCAGCGTGGAAAATGTACACACCCTCGAGAGCGTTACCTCCGCAGGAGACGTCCTCCTCAACCAGGGCTACATCGGCAGCTGCACCGGCGGACGCGAGGAGGACATTGCCGTCGCGGCGAAGATCCTGAAGGGCCACCACATTCCGCCCTACACCCGCCTGATCATCGTGCCCGCCTCCAGGGATGTCATGCTCGCCTGCCTGGAAAAAGGATACATCCAGGCCCTTGTCCATGTCGGCGCCACCGTCACGACGCCCGGCTGCGGGGCCTGCCTGGGCGCCCACGAAGGCGTCCTGGCGCCGGGGGAGGTCTGCATTACCAGCACCAACCGCAATTTCCCCGGACGCATGGGCTCCACGGAGGCCAGCATCTATCTGGCCAGCCCGGCGACCGTCGCGGCCAGCATTCTGAACGGCAGGATCACCGACCCCAGGCTTTATCTGTAAAGGAGGACAGCATATGAATACTCAGATCACAGGAAAAATCATCGTGGTCGGCGACAACATTGACACGGACCAGATCTATCCCGGCCGTTTCCTGGCCATCACGGACCCCGCGGAGATCGGCAGCCACTGCCTGTGCGGCGTGGATGAGTCCATCGCAGCCAATTTCCCGGAAGGCGGCATTGTCGTTGCGGGCCGGAACTTCGGCTGCGGCTCCAGCCGCGAGCACGCCCCCATCGCCCTCCTCAATATGGGCGCCCGGGCTGTCCTGGCGGACTCCTTCGCCCGGATCTTCTTCCGCAACGCGGTCAACCTGGGTCTTCTCCCGGTCATCTGCAAGGGCCTGCACGACAAGGTAAAAGACGGCCAGATCCTGACGCTGGACCTGGATGCCGGCACAGTCACGATATGTGAGACCGGTGAAGTCCTGCCCTGTGAGCAGCTGGGCGACCAGGCCATGAAGATCCTGGAGGCCGGCGGCATCAAGCCCATGATGCGCAAGCGCTTCGGGAAGGAATAAAGCTTTCGGCGGCATCCGATCCGGACGCCGCCTTTTTTCAAGCACCCCCACACACCACCATATTAAAGGGGCTGTCGCGCTAATTACTTAGTGCGACAGCCCCTTTTTTTGTCAATCTTCTTGAAAAATCAGCCCGGATTGCAGTTGTGGCAGGGCGTATAGCCTCTGGCAATGGCATCCGCTCTCGAAATCGGGATCTTGCTCCTGCTCAGAGACCCGCATCCGTCGCGATGATACTTTTCACCGGTCCTGGTAATGTAGACCGTGCCGCTGACCGGGGCGACCGGCTTCGGCTTCGGCGTCACGGTCGGTCTGGGTGTGGGCGTCGGTGTGGCCACGACAGGCTTCTTATAGGTGATACTCTTCTCGGCCGAAGCTGCCGCTTTGTAAATGACATCATTTGCCTTCTTGAAGCTTACGACCTTATAAAAGTACTGCTCGCCGTTCCTTGCAGCGCCTGTATCAGTCCACGATGCCGTGGAGCTGCCGCTGACTGTCTTTACCTTGCTTCCGTTGCGGTAGATGTAGTAGCCGGATGCTTTGCTGTTCTGTGTCCACTGAACAGAGACACCCTTTGAAGTGCTGCTCAGCTTTTTGACGGCATTCTTACTTACAAAGTAGTGAACGGCAGCCTTGGAGGCAGGGCTCTTATAGGTCTTGCCGCTGACAGTTTTATAGGCCACGACCTTGTAGGTATACTTCTTTCCGTTCACATTGGCGCCGGTGTCCGTATACCTGACCGTTGAAGCGGACTTGACGGTCTTGATTTTATCGGATCCCCGGTAAATATAGTAACCGCTAGCCTTGCTGTTCTTGGCCCACTGGATCGTGATGCCCTTCGCGGTGTTCGAGAGCTTCTTGACGGTCGGTCTGGCAACAAAATATATCGTCTTGGCGCCTGATTTAGTGCCGACATATTTCGCCCCGTTAACGGTCTTGTAGGTCGCTATCCTGTAAACATACTTGGTGCCGTTGGTCTTCGCTTTTGTGTCCGTATAGGAAAGCGTCGCATTGCTGCTGATGGTCTTTATTTTCTCATCATTGCGGTAGAGAATGTAACCGGTAGCCGCTGAAGACTTTTTCCAGGTGATCTTTACGCCCTTGGTCGTGTTCGCAAGAGCGGACAGCTTGGTGGACACCGGAAGGATCTTGAAGGTCACTTTTTTAGTTCCGGTGAACTTGCCCCTGCCGGTGATGGTGACCGTGGCTGTACCTACCTTCTTGTTGGCGGAATACTTCAGCGTATAATCCGTCCCCTTTACAAGCTTCTTTCCCTTATAGCTGACGGCCGGCGAGGGCTTGAACGCTGAACCGGTGTAGGTGACATTCTTGATTGCCGCAACGCTGGCCTTGGAAATGTTGACCGGCGCGGGGGTGCTGGTCGGCGTGGGCGTGTTGGTCGGCGTCGGGGTGCTGGTCGGCGTGGCTGTCGGGTCAGGTGTTGCCGTCGGCTCCGGCGTGGACGTCGGTTCGGATGTGACTGTCGGCTCCGGTGTTACAGTCGGGTCTTCTGTAACCGCCGGCTCCGGTGTAGTCGTCGGCTCCTCTGTGATTGTGGGTTCCGGTGTTACTGTCGGTCCCTCCGTGACT
>CAMONF010000066.1 GCA_946620335.1 uncultured Clostridia bacterium | reverse complement strand
AGGACCGGGAACATGCCCTTGAAAAGGTTGGCGAAGAGAAGGCCGATGGCAACAGCGAAGGCGGTGGTGCACATATAGTAGACCACGGTCGTGCCGCCGATGGCGCCGACCTTCCTGATGTCACGCATGGATACGACGCCGGCCATGATCGAGAAGAAGACCAGCGGGCATACGATCCACTTGATCAAGTTCAGGAAAATGGTACCGAAAGGCTTGATATAGGTGGTCGCGATCTGCGGAGCCCCTGTAAAGGCGATACCGGCGATGATTGCCAGCACCAGGGCGATAAAGATCTGAGTGGACAGCGCTAATTTCTTCTTTGGCATAGCTATACCTCCATTTCGATTGATAGATGCTTGACCGATACTGCTCCCCCACCGGCTTTTTGCCCACGTAAGTATCCGCAGGCTCCCTTGGCAGAATACTGGCACTTATGCCCCTCCTGCTGCGATGAAGGTCTTCCATCCCAGCTCTGCGGCACAGCAGCCATGCACAAAATATATGCAAAACCGATGATAGTTCATTATAGCACAGTGGTACACTGAAATGGTAGATGCAATTGCGCAATTTGCACAGAATTATCAGCCGACTCTGGCCTGATTTCCCGGAATTCACCTCTCAAAAAGATCTTGCCGCCGTCTTCTATCCGACATCCGGCGGAATATATATGCATAAATACTGCTTAACAGGAGCATATTCTGTATGATAATATAAAATCAGCTTTTACAGTGACTGCCATGCGGACACATTGGTCATACCCGAAAAATGAGACCCCTGCCCGTTCCCATGCAAGCCACTCCCTGCCCACTGCAGGGAGACACTACAGGAAGGAGTCTTCATGTCCTTTGCCGATCTGCTCACCAAAATCGACGATATCCTCTACACCTGGTGCCTCATCTACATGCTCGCAGGAGCCAGCATCTATTTCACCATCAGAACAGGCTTTGTCCAGATCCGCCTCCTGGGCGACTGCTTCAAGTGCATGTTCGAGAAAAAGACCTCGGACAGCGGCATTTCCTCATTCCAGGCCCTCATGATCGCCACGGCCTCCCGTGTGGGCACCGGCAACATGGCCGGCGTCGCCACCGCCATCGTGCTTGGCGGCCCCGGCGCAGCCTTATGGATGTGGATCATGGCCCTCCTGGGCGCCTCCTCCGCCTTCGTGGAGAGCACCCTGGCACAGATCTACAAGACGAGGGATGAGGACGGTACCTTCAAGGGCGGTCCCGCCTACTATATTGAGCGCGCCCTGGGCTCCCGCTGGCTGGGCATCGTCTTCGCCATCTCCCTGATCGCCACCTTCGCCTTCGGCTTCAACGGCCTCCAGGCCTACAACATCGTCTCCACCATGGAATACTATGTGCCGGATCTGAACAGTTCTCCCGTTCCCCTGGTCATCGGCGTCCTCCTTTTCATGGCCTCCCTCTACCTCTTCTTCGCGGGATCCGAGAAGATCGGCTGGCTCTCCTCTGTCCTGGTCCCGATCATGTCCGCTCTCTACATCGTCATGGGCCTCCTGATCATCGTCCTGAACGTCACGGAGATCCCCGCCGTCTTCGCGGCCATCTTACGCTCCGCCTTCGACTTCAAGGCCATCTTCGGCGGCTTCACCGGCTCCTGCATGGTCTACGGCATCAAGCGCGGCCTCTTCTCCAATGAGGCCGGCATGGGCTCCGCCCCCAACGCCTCCGCTTCCGCCGAGGTCTCCCACCCGGCCAAGCAGGGCCTGGCCCAGATCATCTCCGTCTACATCGACACGCTGCTGATCTGCTCCGCCACGGTCTTCATTCTCCTCCTCACCGGCGTCTACAAGACCGACAGCTCCCTGAACGGCATCCCGCTCCTCCAGCAGAGCGTAGCCGCCCAGTTCGGTCCCTGGGCGATCCACGTGATCACAGTCGCGGTCTGCATGTTTGCATTTACCTCCATCGTGGGCAATTACTTCTACGCGGAGGCCAACATCCTCTTCATCAGCAAGAACAAGACCTTCCTGACCATCTTCCGGATCGCGTCGGCCTTCATGGTCCTTATGGGCGCCATGAACAGCATGGACGTGGCCTGGAGCCTGGCGGACATCACCATGGGTCTTGAGGCCATCGTCAATATCATCGCCATCGTCCTCCTGTCGCGAATCGCCTTCAATGCGCTGAAGGACTACGAGGACCAGAAGGCCAGGGGCATCGATCCCGTCTTCCACGAGAAGAACATCGGCATCAGCAACACAGACGTCTGGAAATAAACCCATCAACAATCCCCAAAAAGTTCAAAAAGGCTTCCCGCCGGTCGCGAAACCGTCGGGAAGCCTTTTTCAGTTAACGATATTATTCCGCCTCCAGATTCCGAATCAGGAGCTTCATGTTGGTCTCCATGGAGGTCCGGCAGTGAGTCTCGACGCTGTCCAGAGACTCAAAGCCATCAATGAGGGAGCTGTACAGAGTGTTTTTTCCGAGCCAGACCTGGTTGCCGCAGTACATACATTTCTCGTAATTGAAGGATTTCTCCTCGCCGTCCCGGACGCGGATATCCTCGTAGAAGGAGGTTATGTAGACGGTCATATCCTCGCCCTCGTAGGTGGTCACGATGAGCCTGCTGACGTCGTGGAGGATATTCTTCCGCTTACCGTCCGTTGCCAGGTAGAAGGCCACGTGCTCCTGGGAGACGACCTGGTTGACGTCCCTGAGGCCGGAGAAGCCGTGGAGGTTCCTGTCATTGATCTCATCCGTCTTCTTGTGAATCAGGGCAATCATCTCATCGCTCAGGGAATCAAGGTCAGAGAGATAGAGGTCCAGTCCGGTCACCGGGACCTGCCAGGAGCCGGTCGTCAGCCGGTAATTGTCGCTGGTGGCCGTCACTGTGATCACATCCCCTTCCGAGAGATCCCGCTCTGAGGAAAGCTCGTAGTGAATGGCATTCACGTCGATTCCATCCTCGCTCCGGGTGCTGATTTCAGCCCTTCCGTCCCCGTCAGCGCCTGTAAAGTCGACAGTCATATATTTGGAGGGATCGCAGGCCGGCCTGCTGTAGTAGGTGTAGGTGGCGCTGCCGACGGCGATGGCAAAAATGATGCCGAAGACGAGGAGCCTGGTCTTTATTTTCCTGCCCCGGTCCGCCTTCCGGCGCTCATCCTCCACCTGGTGCTTCGCCTTCTCCCGCTCGTAGGCCAGCTCGCGAAGCCGCTTTTTTCTGTCCTCCTCGTTCTCAAGAAGGACCACATGACCGCAGTATTCGCACTCCACTTTCCGGCTGCCGTCCGCGGGCTTTATGGGAGCTCCGCAGTTGGGGCAGATCAGGCTTTTTGAATTCATTTTTATCCCTCACAAGTTTGGCTCAGATGTCATAAGATCTGCCGAGCAGTTTTTACAGCTTCATATCTCCTTCCTTGACCCAGCCGGCCTTCACGACCAGGGCATTCACGATCAGCGAGAAGACCGCCGGAAGCACGAAGGAAATGAGGACAAGCCCCAGCCAGTCGAAGACTGTGATGGCCGCCTTGGTCCCGGCCGCGACGTCGTTCACCCAGCCGGTGTAGACGCCGATTTGGCCGACCAGACCGCAGGTGCCCATGCCGGAGGAGACCGCGGCGCCGTTCATTTTCAGCTGGAAAAGGCAGGTGGCGATGGGGCCTGTGATGGCCGAAGCCACTGTAGGCGCGATCCAAATCTTCGGGTTCCGCACGATGTTGCCCATCTGGAGCATGGAGGTGCCGATGCCCCGGCTGACCAGTCCGCCCCAGCCGTT
>CAMONF010000065.1 GCA_946620335.1 uncultured Clostridia bacterium | reverse complement strand
TGACCCAGCTCATCGACCTCATTACCCGTGTGGCCGGTGTAGCGGGCCTCGAAATCAAGACCTGCCATGCGTTTGGACAGGTCTGTCAGCTGGACCACCGGCCTTGTGAACCGGCCTGCGAGAACGTAAATGCAGACAATGGCCACAATCATGACGGCCAGGCCGACATAGAGATAAAAGCGGTTGGACAGCTGGGCCGCATGCTCGATGCTCTCCATAGGGGTGCGGATCAGGAACCAGCTGCCGTCCTTCAGCTGTCCCCACATTTCCAGATACTCTGTGCCGGACCTGAGCGAACCTCCGAAAATATATCGGTGGTCACTGCTCGATCCATCTTCCGCGGAGGATGCCGATTTTCGTCCGAAGAGGCCTTCCAGGCCGGCAAGCCCTTCCTCCTTTGTTCTCTCTTCCTCCTCCCCCATGCCCTCTTCCTTCTCGGCGCCGGGTCTCATGCTGGGTTTTTCCTGGGAGGAAAGCTGGATCGTGTAGGTGTCTGTCTGTTCCAGGACAGTCAAGGTCCCCCTGTAGAACCCGGTAAAATATCCAAAGAGGCAGTAGGCCAGCTCCTCCTCCTCGCGGCTGGTGGAGCGCATGATCTGAAAGTCGGAGTCCGTCACAAGGACCTGGATATTGTCCGACACGGACATCTCGAGGACCTCCGAGGAGAATTCCTCCTCGTCCGCGTTCACCAGCTCATTAAGTTTGTTGTAGGTCTCCTTGAGGATCCGGCGCTTCTCCCGGGTGTAAAAGTTGCCCAGGAAAAAATGGTTGATGGCGACGATGAGTATGATCATGGCCGCCATGGTGGCCACGAAGATCCGGATGATCTGGGACCTGAAGGATGTCTTCTTCATAAATATCCGCCCTTCCAAGGAAAGACGCCCGATCAGGCGAGGCGCCTGCCGGGCTGTCTTCATTTTCGCAATACTCAGGGCCTGTCATTCATGCAGGCAGTTCTGAATTGCGCTTCATAAACATAACAACAAGGCAGGCGGCCATTACTTGGTTCCGGTGGGATCGAACTTGTAGCCCATGCCCCAGATGGTGCGGATCAGCTCGCCCTTGTCTCCCATCTTGCTGCGCAGCTTCTTGACATGGGTGTCGATGGTCCTGGCATCGCCGTAATAGTCGTAGTTCCAGACCGCATTAAGGATTTTTTCCCTTGAGAGGGCGATGCCCTGGTTCTCCACGAAGTAGGTGAGGAGCTCGAACTCCTTGAAGCTCAGCTCCACGGGCTTGCCGTCGATGGTCACCTGATGGGCCGCCTTGTCCACCACGATACCGCCTGCCTCCAGGGTGTCCTCCTGGGCCCCCGCGCCGCTCCTGCGCAGGACCGCGTTCACGCGGGCCACCAGGATTTTGGGGGAGAAGGGCTTGGAAATGTACTCATCCACGCCGAGGTCGAAGCCCATAAGCTCGTCCCGCTCATCCCCGCGGGCCGTGAGCATGATGATGGGAACCTTGGAATACTGGCGGATCTCCCGGACCACCTGCCAGCCGTCCATTTTGGGCATCATCACGTCAAGGAGCAGCAGGGCTATATCCTTCTGGGAGAAGAAGAGGTCCACCGCCTCCTCGCCGTTGGCCGCCTCGATGACAAGATAGCCCTCCTTGGTGAGGAAATCCCTGACCAGCTTTCGCATGCGGTCTTCATCGTCAACGATCATGATCTTTACATTGTCCATTGTATTCCTCCTGTTCACCGGCCCGGCGCGATTCTCATTGGACCAAGCCGCTGATCTTACAGTCCGGCTTCCTGATAGGCGCCTCTGCATCGTGTGTTTTCTGTCGGTCTGTTTTCATTTTATACAGGTAATGTGGAAATTCTATGAATTGCGGAAAATAAAAACAATTCTTTTTCAGCTTTTTCTCTCGAGCGGACAGCCAAAGCCAGGTCACATGTTCTTGAGGGTGATCAGCTGGTAGAGGTGATAGGCCAGCTGAACCGGCTCCGGCAGGATCATATCCGCTGCCGCCTCCGTGACCATGCGGATGCGCATGCGCTTCTTAAGGTCTGCGTCCAGCTTCCTCTTTCTGAATTCGTCAAGGCCCAGCTTCTCCTCGTTGTCGCGGTTCTCATCCAGGAATTCCCGGACCGTGATGAGGCTGGCCGGGTCCAGGCTGTTCAGCTTGTTTATAACAGCCTGCCTTGGGCAGGTATAGCGAATAGAGACGCCGGCTGTGGATTCATAAATGACGACATCGCTCACGCCCGGCACTGTCTTCAGATCGAATTTGATGAGGTCTGACTGCCACGCTTCTATTTTCTTCATGTGCAGGCGCACGCGCATGTTGCCCCTGCCTTCGTGCATGACAGTATAGCCGACTGACTGCTTTGGCCTGCCTTCCTCGGCGATCTTCCGCCTGGTCCATTGGTCGACTTCCTCTTTGAGCCTTGTCAGATAGTCGGAGAAGGCGACGGTCTCCGTGGCGTAGGTGAGCTGAAGGTCATATTCCAGGGGGAGCCAGCTGTCAAGGCTGGATTCGTCGTGCTGAATGACGGCCTCCAGCTTGTCCAGGGACTTGTATATTTTGGCCTCCACAGTCTCCTGGGCATCCATCTCATAGAGAAGGTCCTGGAATTCCTCCCTGGCCGGCGACGGAAAGGTGGCCACCCAGAGATTAAAGAATTCGTCCTCCTTGGCCATGTTCTCGTCGGTCTTTAGGAAGGTGGGGATATCGCCCGTGAAGGCCTCCCCCAAATCATGGATGATGCACATGCGGATGACCTTATTCATATCCGCCTCAGGGAACTCGTCGGAAATGAGCATGGCCATGAGGGACATGCGCCATGAGTGCTCGGCGACGCTTTCCCGGCGTCCGGAGGAAGTGTCGCAGTGGCGGGTATTACATTTGAGTTTTTCGGCTACATGCAAAATCGAAAGCAGGTCCTGCGGGTTCATTTCAAGTCATCCTCTACATCTTTCAGCGCAGCTCTTCGCGCAGGCGGCAGAAGGTCTGCCAGGGTATAACTGTCAACATAGGTGTTCACGGCAGCATCCAGCCCCTTCCAGAAGTCCAGGGTCGGGCAGGTGGACGCACGCGGGCAGTCGTTCTGCTCAGCGGCCAGGCATGCGGTCGGTGCGAGAGGCCCTTCAACGGCCCGAAGTATGTCCCCGACCCTGTACTCGGCCGGGTCCATGGCCAGTCGATAACCGCCGGATTGTCCGCGAAGGCTTATGAGATAGCCTTCCCGCGACAGGGGAAGGATGATCTGTTCCATGTATTTGACGGTGATGCCCTGTCGGGCAGCCACATCCTTGAGCGGTACAAGGCCGTCTTTTCCATAGACAGCCAGGTCCAGCATGATCCGGAGGGCATACCGTCCCTTGGTCGAAATCTTCATAATCATTCCCTCTCTTTTCATGAGTACACCTGATTTTAACGCGCATCCGTAGACATTTCAACAAAAATGGGAATCAGGGACGGGTCCTTTTCCCACTTTTCGTTTCACGAAAAGTGGGTAGCAGGG
>CAMONF010000064.1 GCA_946620335.1 uncultured Clostridia bacterium | reverse complement strand
GGCCTCGATGTACTCCAGTGACCGGAGAACGATTTCGTGGTCGTAAGAACGGCGGCTGGGGTGGAGCTTTTCGGTGCTACCCAGAAGCTCCAGGTAGAGGAGCCCCGTGGTGCACTGGGTGGTCCGGTGCTGGGGGGGAGTGTCCGAAGCCAGGGTCCAGACCAGGTTCTCCAGAAGGTTCTGGATGGGCAGAACGTCCGCGACCTCGAAATGGAGGTAGGAGACGGGCGTGCTGCCGGATTTCAGGCAGCTGATCAGGAAATCCTTCAGGAGATTGGTTTCATTTCCCATCATGCGGAGGGTCTCGTCGAAGAACTCCGGCAGGATGATGAAATTGACCGCGATGTCCTCACGCCCCGCCGGCAGGATCTCCTGGAC
This sequence comes from uncultured Clostridia bacterium, assembly GCA_946620335.1. Lineage (GTDB taxonomy): Bacteria > Bacillota > Clostridia > Lachnospirales > Lachnospiraceae > Chordicoccus. The sequence continues at coordinate 3,418 of CAMONF010000064.1, read as the reverse complement.
GGCGTTCTGGTTCATGATGAGGATATCGCCCGGCCTGAGAAAGACGTCCGTGCCGGAGACGATGTGGTGGGTGCTGCCGGCGCACATGTAGACCATCTCGATGTAGTTGTGGGTGTGCCTGGGAAAATGGACGAACCGGGTGTGGGTCCGGATCTGGATGAGCTCACCCCGGCTCAGCATCTTGGCGCTGTCCACCTCAAATCGCCCGGTGTCCGTGTAAAGGCGCTGCTCAACGCTGCCCTTGCCCTGCAGAATGCGCGATTCCTCTTCGCTGATGCGGCCGAGGGCCGCGAGTAATTCTTTGTTCATGGGATATCTTTTTCCTCTGTCGCGGGAAATGAAGCCCGCCGGCGGTCCGTACACTTCTGTCAGATTAATGATAGCACAGGAGCTGTGGCCAGGAAAGCGGTGTTTTGGGCGCTTCCGGGCTTGAAGCCGGACCAAATCCGTATTATCATAACTGTGTATGCCGCAAAATGGCTTGAAATAGAAATCCGGCTTCCCTTTGTAAAAATGAGCCCGCGCATGTCCGGTCCGTCTTGTGTAAAACCGGATGCCCACATCCCGCTGAGAACTGCCATGTTCGGGCGGCATGCGTCGCGGAAAACAGCTTTGGCAAGGGGCTGAAAGAGTCCGCCATGTATGGGCGGCTGAGAAGGGAAAAGCGGAGCAGACGGAGAACATATGCACTATATAGTACTGGACTTGGAGTGGAATCAGTGTCCTTACGGGAAAGACCGGGAGGACAAACGGCTCCCCTTCGAGATCATTGAGATCGGAGCTGTCAAGCTCAACGCCAAAAAAGAGATCGTAGACACCTTCCACGAGCTGATCAGGCCGGTGGTCTACCGGCAGATCCATTTCCGGACGCGGGAGATCATCAACCTTTCCATGAGGGACCTGGACCGGGGCCGGCCTTTCCCGGAGGCTGCGGCCGACTTCCTGAAGTGGTGCGGCCCGGACGCCTGCTTCTGCATCTGGGGCACATTGGACCTGACGGAGCTGCAGAGGAACCTTACCTATTATAATATGGACGGCGCCATCGCCTCCCCGCTCCTCTATGAGGACGTGCAGAAGCTTTTCGCCATCGCCTACGAGGACCGGCGGACACGCCGGGCGCTCCAGTATGCGGTGGAGTTCCTGAAAATCGACGAGGACGGCGAATTCCACGAGGCGCTCATGGACGCGGTCTATACAGCCCGGGTGTTGCAGTTCATTCCGGATGAAGTCATTTCCGGAAATTACTCTGTGGACTACTACCGGACGCCGGCGGGTAAGGAGGACGAGATCCGGATCCGCTACGAGACCTATGAGAAGTACATAACCCGCGGCTTCCCCACCAAGGAAGCCATTATGGGGGACAAGGAGGTCCGGTCCCTTCGGTGTTTCGCCTGCGGGCGGAGCGCCAAGCAGAAGATCCGCTGGTTCTCCGACTACGGGAAAAATTACCTGGCCGTGGGCTGGTGCGAGGAGCACGGCTTCGTCAAAGGCAAGATCAGGCTCCGCAAGAACGACAGGGGCCAGGTTTACGCTGTGAAGACGACCCGGCTCATGACGCAGGAGGAGGTGGACGCCATTTTCGACAGGCACAAGACGCTGAAAGAGCGGCGGACCAAGAGACGTCACGGCTCATGATGAGCAAATTTGCTAAAAAGTGTGACAGAAGGGACAAAGTGTGCTATAATTGTCCAATTAAGGGCCTTTAGATTCAGACGATCGGCGGCATCTTAAGAAAATACCGACCTGCGTCCTGCGCAGGTCATCAGGCTTTTGAGGGGAGGCTTTTATTCATTGAAGAGTAAGCAGATTGCACATGCGTTTTTTGCCGGAATTCTGGCGGTGAGTCTGGTATTCCAGACACCTGTTCCGGTATTGGCCGCTGACAGCCAGCCATCTGCCCAGGCACTGACGACTGCGCCGTCTCCGGCTACAGAGGATGATTCTATTGACATAAACAGTTCAGCCGTCGCCAACGACGGGGAAAATGAAGACACGGTCCTGACGACGGAACCGACAGAACCCACGGCGGAGCCGACGGAGGAGCCCGAGCCCGAACCGACGGAGGAACCCGAGCCCGAACCGACGGAGGAGCCCGAGCCCGAACCGACGGGTGAGCCGACCGAGGAGCCGACGGGGGAACCCACAGGAGAACCTACCGGGGAGCCGACGGAAGAACCTACTGGGGAGCCGACGGGGGAACCCACAGGAGAACCTACCGGGGAGCCTACGGGAGAACCTACCGGGGAGCCGACGGGTGAGCCCACAGGAGAACCTACGGGAGAGCCGACGGGCGAGCCGACAGGAGAACCGACCGGGGAGCCTACGGGAGAACCGACAGGAGAACCTACGGGAGAGCCGACCGGAGAACCGACCGGAGAACCGACACCTTCCGTGACCGGGAGTGTGACGCCTACTCCCAGCGGAACGCCGACCCCCTCGGAGACGCCGACGCCTACCGAGACGCCGACTCCGACGGAGACGCCGGTCCCGACCCATTACGATTTCCATTATGATTTTGCCTACGACGGGCCGCTGGTGGACGGCGTTTCCGTCAACCGCCAGAAGCTGATCGCCTTCGGCAAGCAGTTCCTGGGCAACCCCTACGTCTGGGGCGGCGAATCCCTGACCAACGGCTGTGACTGCTCCGGCTTCACCATGCTGGTCTACCGGGAATTCGGCATCGACCTGCCGAGAACTTCCGCGGAGCAGGCCCAGGCGGGGCGCAAGATCAACATCGAGGACGCCATCCCCGGTGACCTGGTCTTCTACGCCAGGAACGGCATCGTCTACCACGTCATGATCTACATCGGTGACGGGAAGGTGCTTCATGCCAGCTCCTCCACGACGGGCATCATCATTTCCAACCTCAACTATGACAGAGTCTGCTGGGCCTGCCGCTTTATCAACGACAGCGCCAGCTCCACCAAGGCGGAGGACCTGGCCGCGACCGGCCGGAAGGCCGCTGCGGGCGATGCGGACGCCAGACGCGAAATCATCCGTCGGCTCTCCATCGCAGCCGCCTCCCAGTGGGAAATCTACGGCTACAGCCGTGCGGTCCTGCTGGCCCAGATCATCGAGGAGACCAACTGGCTCTCCTTCGACAAGGCGGACGAGGGCGGCATCAAGCCGGAGGACAATAATGTCTTAAGCCTCACCGAGGACCTTGGCGCCGATACTGAGTGGCTGTCCCTGTGGAGCGGCCGGATTGTGGAGCGCGTAGTCGATTTCCCGGATGAGGGGGCGGCGAAGGCCGAGACGGACAGCGCGAAAGCTGTCCCGGCGGATGCTTCGAAGACCGCCGCGGCTGACACAGCGAAAGAGGCGGATAAGGCAGCGGGCAATGCCAAGAAGACAGCCAAGCTGCCGACCAAGGTCGTCAGGCTTTATGCGGACATCGAGAGCTGCATGGCGGATTACG
>CAMONF010000063.1 GCA_946620335.1 uncultured Clostridia bacterium | reverse complement strand
GTCCGAGGACGGCCGGTACTTGAAGGCTGGCCCTAGGGCCAGCCTTCTTAAGTGGGACACGGGTCGGTTCCGCAGGGACCGCCCGCTGCCCCACGGGTACCGCTGCCAGTCCGAGCGAGCGGGAGCGTCCCGAATAGAGGAGACATCTGTCCGCCCGGCTGAGGCGGCTGCCCCGCCCCCGCCCGCGCACCTGCCCTTTTGCCCATAAGAAAACGGCCCGTGGTTTTATTTCCACGGGCCGTTGCATGTTGCGGAACTTATCTGTGCTGCAGGGCAATCCAGTCGAAGAGGTCGAGCTCGCGGCCGTCGCAGACGACCGGCTGGCCGTCGAAATCGACCTTGCAGTCGTTGTTGAGGACCGGAATCCAGGCGAAGTGGCCCATGTAATGCCACGGGTTGCCGTTGGCATCCTTGAAGAGGCCGTGCATGTCATAAATGCCGTCCCAGAAGGTGAAGACCACCTTCTTGGCGCCGGCGGCCAGCAGCCGGTTGTAAGTCGGAACGACCGTCTTGGCGGGCGGGACGATTGGGTCGTCCTTGGCGTGGGTGAACCAGATGGGCAGGTCCTTGATGGCTCTGATCTTTTCGTCGGGGATGGTGTCGTCGAACAGGGCTTCGCAGATCGGGAAGGCCGCCGCGAAGAAGTCCGGATAGTCGAGGATCATGCGCATGGTCATGAAGCCGCCGTTGGAGTCTCCGCCGACGTAGATCCGGTCGGTGTCGATGGCGCCCGCGAAGCGGTAAATGAACTCATCGATGGCAAATTTGAGGGCCTCGACATAGATGGACTTGCCGGAGGTTCCGTAGGTCATGGAGCCGTCGTCCAGCCACATGGTGGGGCACTGCGGCGAGAAAATGAAAGCCCCGCCGAACTTCTTCTGGATCTCCTCCTTGGCCAGGGCAGGGACCTTATTTCCCGTGTAGGAGATAGCCGTCTCCTGGCCGCCCTCGCCGGCGCCGTGGAGCCAGACGATCAGCGGCTTCTTCCCGGTATCGATGGGCGGGACGAAATAGCCGTAGCGGAGCGGGGTGACCGGATGGTGGGAGACGTCTTCCAGGAAGAGGTCGCGGTCCGGGTTGAAGACCCCGGCGCAGCTGTCGAAGACCAGACCCGTCAGCGCATCCTTGCCCTCGCCGATGGCGGCCAGCTGGGTGATCCGGTAGTTGGAGACCGTGTAATACTCATGGCCGTTGATGTTGGTGAAGTCGGCGGAAATGGCGGAGCAGCAGGAGTAGAGGGGGCCGTAGGGCATTTCCAGGGTCACGTAGCCGCTCTCGGCCAGGGGTGTCCCGCTGAGGTCGGAGGGATAGGCCCTGAGCACCGGCCGGTAGCCCTTGGAGGGCAGGAACTCGTCGCGGTGGAGGAAGTCCTTGGGGACCATGATCTGGCGTCCGTTCTTGCCGAGGATCTCAACGTAGACGTTGAAGGCGTTCTCGGGGAGCTCGCTCTCCTTGACCGGCCGCGGCATGGCCAGCGTGAGCTTGGTGATGTAGGGACCGAAATCGGTAATCTCGATGTGCTGATAGTAGATGTTGCCCATAGGTACCTCCTTAAATATGTGAGCTTTTTGCTGGATGGGAAACTGCTCCGAGCCAGCGTTGTTTAAGAATTGGTGACAGGTTCAATCGCATAGTGGGAGTTTCCGCTCCGGACAAGCGATGCGCTCTGAAGCTTTTGCGGGAAGGTCTGTAAGCCACTGCGGGGTCAGGAACTCTTCCTCCGGATCAGCGTTGTGTTCATTTCTATCTTCATGGGGGCCGAGCTGCGGTCGCGGATCAGGGTGACCAGGCGCTCCGCGGCGACCTTGCCCATCTCCTCCTTGGGGACGTGGATGGTGGTCAGCGGCGGGTCCACGATCAGGCTGGCCGGCAGGTTGTCGAAGCCGACCAGGGCCACGTCCTCCGGGATCCGGAAGCCGGCCTCCTTGAAGGCCTTCATGGCGCCCAGGGCGATGAGGTCGTTGTCGGCGAAATAAGCCCGCGCGATGGGGTCGCGGCTGCGCAGGATCTCCTTCATGTCGGCGTAGGCGCCGTCGATGGAAGGCGTGAGGAAGTGGACGATGCTGCCCGCGGAGGACATGCCGTTGGCGCGGACAGCCTTGAAGAAGCCTGAGTTGCGCTCCACGAAATTACCTATTGAATAGGAAGAGCGCAGGTAGCCCGGCTGCTTGCCCGTGGCCTTGATGAGGTGGGAGGCGGCCTGGTAGGCGCCCTGGACGTTGTTGATGAGGACGTAGTTGCAGTTCAGGTCCTCGAAATAGGTGTCGAGAAGGACGAAGGGGAGGGGGAGCTTCTGGATCCGGCGGACATTGTCCCGTGTCATTTCCGTGCCCAGGACCACCAGGCCGGCGCAGTCCGAGAACTGGATGTTCTCCAGCTGGGCGTCGATGGTGTCCTCGTCCTCCATCAGGTAGCTGATCTGCATCTTGTAATCGGCCTTGCGGCAGCCCTCGGCCACGCCGCTGGAGAGCTCCAGGAAGAAAGGCGTCTCGGCGACGATGGCGCCGTGCTTGCGGTAGATGACCAGGTGAATGGTGCCACGGATGTTGTGCTTGTCGGCCAGCTTCGTGAAATCGTAGCCGTGCTTTTCGGCGGTCTCGAGGACCAGGCGGCGGGTGTCCGTGCTGACCCCGGGCTTGTTGTTGAGGGCCATGGAGACCGCTGCCGGGGAAAGCCCCAGTATGCGCGCCAGTTCCTTTGCCGTGATGGACATGGGCACCTCCTTTCCGCGGATACAGGCCGATCCACCTTCTTAATTATTCTGCATCCTGTGCCTGGATGCCGTGCCGCGCCCGCTGCCGGCGTCGTGAGCGTCGTTGTCATTATGAATAAAAACTGTTTCCCGGAGGGGAGGGTGGTGTGCTTTATTCATAATAATGTCTTCATTTCTATAATCACATTCTAAATGTTTCTGAATTTGCCTGCAATAATTAAGTTATTAATTTAGTAAAAAACGCTTAATTTACAACTGCAATTCAGTGACCAATCCTGTATGATAAGGACAGTTGAATTGAACGGGCCCCGGCCCCAGAATGAATACACACGGAGGAAATGAAAACATGGCAGCAAAGATCAAGATCGGCTTCGCCCCCACAAGACGCAGCATTTTCAGCGCACCTGACGCCATCAAGTACGCAGGGCTCACAAGAAAGCGCCTGAACGAGCTCGGCATCGACTACGTCGACATCGAGGACATCAATGAGGATGGCCTGCTCTATGACGACGCCGGCCTGGCTGTCACCATCGAACGCTTCAGGGCTGCGAAGGTGGACGGCATTTTCCTCGCTCACGAGAACTTCGGCACCGAGTATGAGTGCGCACGCCTGGCCAAGGCCCTGAACGTGCCGGTCCTCCTCTGGGGCCCCAGAGATGAGAGACCCGAGCCCGACGGCGGCCGTCTCCGCGACTCCCAGTGCGGCCTCTTCGCCACCGGCAAGGTCCTCCGCCGCTTCGGCGTTCCCTTCACCTACATGACCAACTGCCGTCTGGAAGATCCCGAGTTCGAGCGCGGCATCAAGGACTTCCTGGCCGTATGTAATGTCGTCAAGGTCTTCAGACAGACCCGGATCCTGCAGATCGGACCGCGCCCCTTCGATTTCTGGTCCACCATGTGCAACGAAGGCGAGCTGCTTGAGAAGTACAACATCCAGCTGTCTCCCATCCCGCTTCCTGAGCTGACCGACGAGATCAACAAGTGGAAGAAGGAAGGCACCGAGGTCCAGAAGGTCATCGACTACTGCAAGGAGAACATGACCTGCAGCATTTCCGACAAGGGTCTTGAAAATGTCGCCGCCCTCAAGGTCGCCATGAAGTCCCTGGCCAACAAGTACGGCTGCAACGCCATCGCCATCCAGTGCTGGAACGCCCTCCAGGGCGAGATCGGCATCATGCCCTGCGCCGCCAACGCTCTTCTCAATGAGGAAGGCATCCCGGTCATCTGCGAGACCGACATCCACGGCGCCATCTCCCAGCTCATGGTCGAGGCCGCTTCCATGAACGAGCGTCGCGTTATGTTCGCCGACTGGACAGTCCGTCATCCGGACAACGAGAACGGCGAGCTCCTGCAGCACTGCGGTCCGTGGCCGATCTCCGTCGCCCGCGAGAAGCCGACCATCTGCGTACCGGTCGCTTTCCCGCAGAACGGTGCAGTCTCCGCTGAGGCCAAGCACGGCCAGATGACCATCGCCCGCTTCGACGGCGACGGCGGCGAGTACAGCCTGCTCCTGGGCCATGCCCGCGGCATCGACGGCCCCTGGACCCGCGGCACCTACGTCTGGATCGAGGTCGCCAACTGGAAGCGCCTGGAAGCCAAGATCGTGGAAGGACCCTACATCCACCACTGCGCAGCCATCCACGGCGATGTCCTGCCGGTCCTCTACGAGGCCTGCAAGTACCTGGGCATCAAGGCCGACCTCTACGATCCGATCGAGGACAAGGTCAAGGCTTACCTCCACGGCGAGGACGTCGTTTTCGACGAGGTCTGAGGGAAATAATAACATTCAATTAAAGAACTGCCGCGTCCGGGACCTGCTGATACGGGTCCCGGAACGCTGAGACAGGAAGGTGCTCCCTGGCCAGGCCGGCCGTGGGGAGAATTCCTCCGCCGCAGCAGTCAGTATACAGAAGACACGCATGGGGAATGGTCTCATTTCCCGGCTACGAAAGGAGATGCGAGAAGCTATGGCCAATTTGAAAGCCATGTCATTTGATTTCAGAAAAGACGTCGTGGATATGATCATGTCCGGCAAGGGCGGCCACATCGGCGGCGATATGTCCATCTTGGACTGCCTCATCGAGCTCTACTACGAGCAGATGAATGTTTCCCCGGAGAACTGGGGCGACCCCAACCGTGACCGTTTTGTCATGAGCAAGGGCCATTCCGTTGAAGCCCTCTACACGGTCCTGGGCCACAGGGGATTTTTCTCCCTGGACGAGTGCATCGCCACTTTCAGCAAGTTCGGCTCCCCCTTCATCGGCCATCCCAACAACAAGATTCCCGGCATTGAAATGAACTCCGGCTCCCTGGGCCACGGCCTCCCGGTCGCTGTCGGCATGGCGCTGGCCGGCCGCATGGACAAGCGTGACTACCGCGTCTACGTCGCCATGGGTGACGGCGAGCTGGCTGAAGGTTCCGTCTGGGAAGGCTTCATGTCCGGCGGACATTACAAGCTTGACAACCTCTGCGCGATCCTGGACATCAACAACCTACAGATCTCCGGCACCACTGAGGAGGTCATGAACCACACCAACATCGTCAAGCAGGTCGCCGACTTCGGTTGGCACGTGATCGAGTGCGACGGACATGATTTCGCTTCCCTGAAGGCCGCCTTCGACGAGGCCAAGGCCACCAAGGGCATGCCCAGCTGCGTGATCCTGCACACGGTCAAGGGCTACGGCGCCAAGATCATGGAGAACAAGGCCGGCTGGCATCATCATCTGCCCAACGAGGAAGAGTACAAGGAGATCGTGGAAGAGCTCATGGCACGGAAGGAGGCTGCTTTAAATGAATAAGGTACCCAATCGCAAAGCTATCTGTGACGTACTGATGGAGAAGGCCAAGACGGACAAGGACATCGTCGTCCTCTGCTCCGACTCCAGAGGCTCCGCCTCCCTGGCTCCTTTCTTCGCGGCTTTCCCGGAGCAGTCGGTCGAGGTCGGCATCGCTGAGCAGGACCTGGTCGGCATTTCCGCGGGTCTGGCTTCCGCCGGCAAAAAGCCTTTCGCGGCTTCCCCGGCCTGCTTCCTTTCCACCAGAAGCTATGAGCAGTGCAAGGTCGACGTGGCCTACTCCAGGACCAACGTCAAGCTCATCGGCATTTCCGGCGGCATCAGCTACGGCGCCCTCGGCATGAGCCATCACTCTGCCCAGGATATCGCAGCCATGAGCGCTATTCCCAACATGCGCGTATATCTGCCCAGCGATCGTTTCCAGACCGCCAAGCTGATCGAGGCTCTCCTCGAGGACAACCAGGGCGCTTACATCCGCGTCGGCCGCAATCCGGTCGAGGACGTTTACACCGAGGATTGCTGCCCCTTCGAAATGAACAAGGCCACTGTCGTGACCGAGGGCACTGACGTTACCATCGTCGCCTGCGGCGAGATGGTCTATCCGGCCAAGCAGGCCGCCGAGCTCCTTGCCGCGGAGGGCATTTCCGCCGAGGTCCTCGACATGTACTGCGTGAAGCCGCTCGACAAGGAAGCCATCATAAGGTCCGCTTCCAAGACCAAGGCTGTCATCGCCGTTGAGGAGCATTCTCCCTTTGGCGGTCTCGGCTCCATGGTCGCCCAGGTGGTCGGCGAGTACTGCCCGAAGAAGGTCATCTGCATGGCTCTGCCGGATGCTCCTGTCATCACCGGCAACTCCAAGGAGGTTTTTGACTACTACGGACTGAACGCCGAAGGCATCGCCGCCAAGGCTAAGGAGGCCATCCAGGGCTGAGGTTTCCTGGGGGACGGAATCGCTACGGATGGGCTAAGCCGGGGGCCGGAGGAGGGCCGTGGGGCTGCCGTGCTCCCGGATTACT
>CAMONF010000062.1 GCA_946620335.1 uncultured Clostridia bacterium | reverse complement strand
CCTTGTCGAGAACGTTGCAGCCGTAGGCCTTGGCGATGCCGCCCTCCGCGCGGATCTCCTCCGCCACAGCTTCCGCCTTGGAAAGCGTCCTGTTCAGCAACGCAACGCGAGCCCCCTGCCGCGCCAGCTCCATAGCCAGCGAGCTGCACAGCACCCCGCCAGCCCCTGTCACGACTGCCACTTTTCCTTCGAATACACTGCTCATATCTTTATTCTCCTTGCCGTATAAGCTTGTCAGAATCCAATGCATGTTTCTGATAAGAGTATAGACAATATGGGACTTCATTTCTGGGAGAAAATATCAGAGATTAGAAAAATATACCTGCGAAGGAGGTGGGGAACTGGGAATCAGGGACGGTTCCTTTTCCCATTTTTCAGAAAGGAAGGCGGGAAACTGGGAATCAGGGACGGTTCCTTTTCCCACTTTTCAAAGAAAAGTGGGAAAAGGAGCCGTCCCTGATTCCCAGTTTCCGCTGTCTCAAGAATTGAAAAGTGGGAAAAGGAACCGTCCCTGATTCCCAGTTTTCCAGTTCGAAAGAAAGCCCTGTGCAGATTAAGTCCTAAATCGCACATTTCGCGAAACGGGAGGGGAAAAGGCGGGTGGGTGTGATATTCTGTATATAATGGTCGCATAGTTCGGACGTGCATTTGATCCGGACAGCAACGGAGTCTTGCAGGCTCTGATCCGGCTTTCGGAAAAATATGATCCCGGGCCGGGAGAACAAATATCAACAGGGGGTAAACATGGACAAATTCTTTGAAAATCCTGCACTGAAGACCAAGATCACGTCTTCCCAGGTCAAGCTTCAGGAAATGCTGATCGGGTATTTCCTGGCGCCGCTGTGCGCGATGATGGCCAACTCCATCTTCAGCGCCTACCTGACCCGCTACTACGCGGACGTCATCGGCCTTACCGACAAGCAGTTCGGCATCTTCTCCATGATGCTGCCGATCGTCTCCACCATCTTTGTCGTCGCCGGCAACCTGCTGGTCGGCCAGCTCATCGACAACACCAGAACACCGGCAGGTAAGGCCAGGCCCTACCTGCTTCTGGCTGTTCCGATCATGGCTGTGGCCATCATCCTCCTCTTCATGACACCGGGCGGAGACAACATCGAATCCACCAACTATCTCATGAAGATGGTATGGATCGCCATTTCCTTCAACCTTTTCTATGCGGTCGGCTATCCCTGCTTTTACACGGCCCACAGCTCCATGGTCGCCCTGTCCACCCGTAACGGCAACCAGAGAGGCCTTCTGGCCACACTGTCCAACGCCTCCATGGTGGCGGCAGCGGGCGTCGGCGCCAGCATCCTGGTTCCGGTCCTCCTGCAGCCCGTCATGTTCGTGACCGGCGCTGACGGCACCATCGACCGCGCGGCCAGCTACAACAACTGGCGGACAATCGGCATCGCCCTGGCCATCGTGACCGGTATCGGCATCGCCCTTGAGTATTTCTTCACCAGAGAGCGCATCACGGAAGAGACCATGGCGCTGGGCGTCAAGGAAGAGAAGGTCCCGATGAAGAAGCACATCGAGGTCTGCACCAAGGAGAAATTCTGGTGGATGGTCGTCATTTACATCCTCTTCTTCCAGATGGGTCAGCTGGTCAAGAACACGTCCATGAGCTTCTACGTGCGCTGGATGTTCGACAACGTCCTCGCCTCCTCCAACCCGGAAGCCACCTCCGGCGCCCTCATGTCCACCCTGGGCCTGGTCGGAGGTCTGCCCTCCGCGGTCGGTATGGTCATCGCCTGGCCGCTGGCCAGCAAGCTGGGCAAGAAGCGCGCTGTCCTTCTGGGCCTCATCCTGTCCCTGGCAGGCGGCCTGGTTTCCTTCATCAACGTTCACAATTTCGGCATCGTGACCTTTGGCGTTGTCCTGAAGGCCATCGGTATCATCCCGTCCCAGTACGTCATGGTCGCCATCCTCTCTGACGTACTGGACCACCTGGAGGCCAAGAACGGCTTCCGCAGCGACGGTTTCACCATGTCCATCTACGGCGCCACCATGGTCGGCCTGGCGGTCCTCTCCATGGGTATCGTCAACATTTTCCTCAGCTCCATGGGTTATGACGCCTCCCTGCCGACCCAGCCGGCCAGTGCCCAGACGGGTATGGTCATCGTTTACCTCTGCATGGATATGATCGGCTTCGCCATCTCCATCATCGCCCTGTGGGGCATGAACGTCGAGAAATACCTCGACGACGACAAGAAGCAGATCCTCGAGCGCCAGAAGGCAGCGGTCCTTGCCGAGGGCGGCGAGTGGATCGAGCCGGCCGAGCGCGAGCGCCTCGAGCAGGAGAAGGCTGACCGCGAGGCCGAGGAGGAGCGTATCCGCGAGCTCAAGGCCAGATGCGCCAAGCAGGGCCTGAACTTCGAGGAGGAGAACAAGAAGTACCTCGAAGCCCAGGAGAAGAGGAAGAATTCCCTGATCGGCAAGCTTCTCGGCTGATATCCGGCAGATGCGGGAAATGAAGACCTGCGCCTAATTCCGGAATATGTACTATAACTAAAGCAGACGGCGGCTGTGCCGGGGCTCTTTGAAGGGACTCCGGACCGGCCGCCGTTTTGCTATGCCTCAAACCGGAAAAAGACGGCGGCTGTGCAGTGTCTTCATTTCACAATAAAAAAGTTTAAAAGAAATTAGCACTCGACGCTTGACAGTGCTAACAACAAGTGTTATATTCCTTTTAGAACAGCGAAGAACGCTTCCCTGTTACACTCAGCTGCCACAGGCAGTCGGGAAGGAGGCATTTTATGAACATACAGAAATTCACACAGAAATCGATAGAAGCTATTCAGAATCTCGAAAAAATCGCATACGACCACGGCAACCAGGAGGTTACCCAGGAGCACCTGGTCTACTCCCTCATCCATCAGGACGAGAGCCTGATCGGCCAGCTGATCGAAAAAATGGATATAGACCTGGACCAGTTCAAAAAGGCCCTGGACGGCAGCATCAGCGCGCTGCCTAAGGTCAGCGGCGGCTCCCAGCCCTTCATCGGCGGGGACCTCAACAAGGCCCTGGTCAAGGCCGAGGACGAGGCGAGAGCCATGGGCGACGACTATGTGTCCGTGGAGCATCTCTTCCTCTCCATCATTCAGAACGCCAGCCGGTCCATGAAGCAGCTGCTCAGCCGCTTCGGCATCACCCGTGATGGCTTTCTGAAGGCCCTATCCACGGTCCGCGGCAACCAGCGCGTGACCACGGACAACCCGGAGGCGACCTACGACACCCTGAACAAGTATGGTCAGGACCTGGTCGAGAAGGCCCGCCGGCAGAAGCTGGACCCGGTCATCGGCAGGGATGACGAGATCCGGCAGACCATCCTTATCCTTTCCAGGAAGACCAAGAACAACCCGGTCCTCATCGGCGAGCCCGGCGTCGGCAAGACGGCGGCCGTGGAAGGCCTGGCCCAGAGAATCGTCAGCGGCGACGTGCCGGAGAACCTCAAGGACAAGCGCATTTTCGCCCTGGACATGGGCGCGCTGGTGGCAGGCGCCAAGTACAGGGGCGAGTTCGAGGAGCGGCTCAAGGCGGTGCTGGAGGAGGTCAGAAAGTCCGAGGGACAGATCATCCTCTTCATCGATGAGCTCCACCTGATTGTCGGCGCCGGCAAGACCGAAGGCGCCATGGACGCCGGCAATATGTTAAAGCCCATGCTGGCCAGGGGCGAGCTCCACTGCATCGGCGCCACCACCCTGGATG
>CAMONF010000061.1 GCA_946620335.1 uncultured Clostridia bacterium | reverse complement strand
TACCGGCAGGCCACAGTGGCCAAGTCCAAAGCATCTCTTTTGGAGGAAAATCTTCCGGAAGGCGCTGTTAGGCGTAATGACGAAGATGATTTGACATAAGGACAAATGGTTAAGACAAATGCTGGGTGCTGATCAGCCGTCTGCTCATCAAGGATTTCAACCGGTTCCTGCCGGAGATCCCGGAGGATGAGGAATCGGCCGAGTGAGGGCGGATTCCCGGGCCCATGGCAGCCGGACGAGCAGCGCCATATGTTTGCACCACGGCGGACGGGAGCAGCTGCCGCGTTTTAGGATGCTCCGCACTTGAACATTCCGTGCTGCCGCGACCAAGTACCAAATATCAATTTCAGGAGGATAAATCGAATGCCCGTAATCTTTCATGAAGACTCCAGAATCTTTCACCTGACCAACGACTATGTCAGCTATCTGATCCGGATCATGGAGAATGACCAGCCGGAGCACCTCTATTACGGGAAAAAGCTGCATGACAGCGACGGCTTCGCCCGTTTCCATGAGGAGGATATCCGGTCCCATATGGCCATAGCCCTGCCGGAGCCTTCCTCGCTGTCCCTGCAGTACGCCCGGCAGGAATACCCCGTCTACGGATCCGGTGACTTCAAGATGCCCGCCTGCTCTGTCCTTCAGGAGAACGGAAGCAGGGTCATGTGCTTTACCTATGAGTCCCACCGCATAGTGAGCGGCAAGCCCTCCCTCAAGGGACTCCCGGCCACCTACACAGAGAGCGGAGATGAGGCTGAGACGCTGGAGCTTACCCTTCGTGACCGTCTGACGGGCACTGTCCTTATGCTCAGCTATACCATTTTCCGCGATTACCCGGCCATCGCCCGGCATGCCGAGTTCAGACAGGAGGGGCCGGAGACCGTCATGCTCGAGCGTGCCCTGAGCGCCTGCGTGGAGTTCCCGGATATGGACTACGAGCTCCTCCAGCTCTCCGGCGCCTGGGGAAGAGAGCGCTACATCCATACGAGACCCCTCGAGATGGGCCTTCAGGGAATTCACAGCCTGACCGGCAGCGGCAGCAGCCATGAGCATAACCCCTTCATCGCCTTAAAGCGCCCGGAAACCACCGAGACGACCGGTGAGGCCTACGGCTTCTCCCTGGTCTACAGCGGTAACTTCCTGGCGGAGGTGGAGGTCTCCACCTTCGACGCCCCCAGAGTCCTCATGGGCATCAACCCGGTGAATTTCACCTGGCGGCTTGAGAGCGGCGAATCCTTCGTGACGCCGGAGTGCGTGCTGGTCTACTCGGACCGCGGACTGAACGGCATGAGCCAGGCCTACCACGCCCTCTACAGGAAGCGTCTGGCCAAGGGCTACTGGCGCGACAAGGCCCGGCCCATCCTCCTCAACAGCTGGGAAGGTGCTTATTTTGATTTCGACGAGGAGAAGATCCTGCAGATGGCCAGGGAGGCCAGGGATGTGGGGGTGGAGCTCTTCGTCCTGGACGACGGCTGGTTCGGGAACCGGAACAATGACTGGTCCGGTCTTGGCGACTGGTGCTGCAATATGGAGAAGCTGCCTTCGGGCATCGACGGCCTGTCTCGGAAAATAGAAGACATGGGAATCAAATTCGGCCTCTGGTTCGAGATGGAGATGATCAACAAGGATTCGGACCTCTCCCGGGCCCATCCTGACTGGCTGATCGCTGCCCCCGGCCGATTTGAGAGCCCCAGCCGCCACCAGCACATCCTGGATTTCTCAAGACCTGAGGTGGTGAACTATATCGGCGACCTGGTCTCCGACCTGCTCAGAAAGTCCAGGATCTCCTATATCAAGTGGGATATGAACCGCTATATGACGGAGCCTTACTCCGCCGGCCTGTCCGCCTCCCGCCAGGGCGAGGTCATGCACCGCCATATCCTGGGCATGTACAGCCTCTATGAGCGCCTGACCACGGAGTTCCCGGAGATCCTCTTCGAGTCCTGCGCAGGCGGCGGCGCCCGCTTTGACCCGGGCATGCTCTACTATGCCCCGCAGGCCTGGTGCAGCGACGACACGGACGGCTGGGAGAGGGTCAAGATCCAGTACGGAACTTCCATGGTCTATCCGACTGTGAGCATGGGTTCCCATGTGTCCGCGGTGCCCAACCACCAGGTGAGACGGATCACACCGCTGGCTACGCGGGCCAACACGGCCTACTTCGGCACCTTCGGCTACGAGCTGGTCCTTGGGAAAATGCCGGAGGAGGAGCTGGCAGAGGTCCGGAAGCAGATCGCCTTCATGAAGAAGTATCGGTCCCTCATCCAGATCGACGGCACCTTCTACCGGCTCCTGAACCCCTTCAAGAGCAACGAGGGCGGTTGGATCACGGTATCGCCGGACAAGAAGGAGGCCGTCGCCGGCTTCTACCAGCGTCTCAACAAGGTGAACGGGTCCTTCCTGCGCTTTAAGTTGGCCGGACTGGATTCCGATACGGCCTACTCCGTGCGCTTCAACGTCTGCGGGGAGGAGAAGGGCTATACAGCCTACGGCGATGAGCTGATGCAGGCAGGTATTGTTGTGGACAGGCACAATCTGGACCGGATCGGCGGAGACTTTGCTTCCATCGTCTACGAGATCGCGGCTGTCTGACAGCGTGGGAATGAGACAGAGGGACGGAAAACTGGGAATCAGGGACGGTTCCTTTTCCCACTTTTCGCTTGCGAAAAGT
>CAMONF010000060.1 GCA_946620335.1 uncultured Clostridia bacterium | reverse complement strand
TCTGAGCCTTGGTGGTGACGGGGACGTATCCTTCGGTCTCGGCGTAGGCGATCTGGACGTCGTTGGTCAGCAGGTACTGGGTGAAGAGCCAGGAGGCCAGGACCTCCTGGGTGTCCTCCTTGTTGAAAATGCAGACCGAGGGCCCCTGTGAGATCATCTGGGGTTTCGCCGGGTCGAACTGGGGAACCGTCATGACGGCTGTCTCGAATTGGACCAGCTTGTCGGCGCTGATATCAAGGAGAGGCGCGTCCGTGCCCATCCAGGTGGAACCGGCGGTGGAGTCCACGGCGAAGATGCACTGGCCGGCGTTCAGGAAGTTGGCCGGATAGCTGGAGATCTTGAAGGTGGAGAAGGCCTTGGTCTTTCCGTGTTCGCTTATGGTCTTCAGAAGATCGCGGGTCGTGTCATTGAAGATCAGGATCTCACCGCTGTCCGTGGAATAGCCTGCCTCCTTCTGCCGCAGCATCTGGATCATCATATTGTCCGTGGACTTGTAGATGAAGGGGATCATGACGTTCTGGCCGTTGACCTTGAAGTTCCCGGAGGCGTCTTTCTCCATGGCCTTTTCGGAGACTTCCCACATGAAGTCCCAGGTGAGGGTCTCGGGCAGCTCATAACCCAGGGCCTCGACGAAGGTCTTATTTACATAGACGGCTTCGGTGGACCGCATGTAGGGAACGGCGTAATGGATGTTTCCGATCGTGCACTCGTCGAGGAACTCGGGGACGACCTCGTCGAAGGCCGGGGAGTCGAAGAGGACTTCGCTGCCGCCGAACCCGTAGCGGGCGTCTTTGAAGAGGTCATCCAGCGGCACCACGATATTGTCGCCGGTCAGGTAGGTGGCAATGTGGTCGGGATAGGTGATGCAGACGTTTGGCGTCGTGTTGGTGGCGATGTTGGTGATGACGTCGTTGTAGATCTTGCCGTAATCCGTGTAGAGGCGGATGTTGACATGGATGTTGGGGTAGAGCGACTCGAAATCCTTGATGGCCTTCTCGTAGATGGCTGTCTGGGTCTTGTTGGTGTCATTTTTGGCCCAGAAGGTGATCTCGTAGTTTCGGCTCGTGTCGAAGTTCTCCGGGACCTCGAACATTACCCGCTCGGCGGCGCCGTGGCAGCCGGTGAGAAGGGCGGGTACTGCGAGGAAGGCGGAGAGGAGGAGTGCTGCCATTTTCTTGAGCTTCATCCCTTCAGACCTCCTCTCGAAACGCCGGCCATGATCTTCCTGCGGAAAATGAGGAAGAGGATGATCAGCGGAATGGAGATGGTGACGACAGCCGCCATCATGGCCGGAATGTTCTCGCGGCCGAAGCCGTTCTCGCGGATTTCCTGGATGCCGTTGCTGACCAGGAAGTAGGCCTGGTCGTCGGTGATGAGCCGCGGCCACACGTAGGAGTTCCAGCATTCGATGACCTTTAAAATGACCACCGTGACCAGGGTCGGCCGGCAGATGGGCACCATGACCTTGAAGAGATACTTGAGATCGGAAGTCCCGTCCACCTTGGCCGCGTAATAGAGCTCGTCCGGTATCTGGGCGAAGTTCTCGCGGAGCAGGTAGATGTAGAAGACCGACGTGACCGAGGGGAGGATGAGGCCGGTGAAGGTGTTGCGCAGGCCTGCATTTGTGATGGTCACGAAGTTGGTGATGATGACCAGCTCGTTGGGGATCATCATGAGGGACAGGAAGAGGGTGAAA
The DNA here is from genome assembly GCA_946620335.1 of uncultured Clostridia bacterium. Taxonomy (GTDB): domain Bacteria; phylum Bacillota; class Clostridia; order Lachnospirales; family Lachnospiraceae; genus Chordicoccus. Next base: position 6,225 of record CAMONF010000060.1, on the reverse strand, counting down.
AGGAGATCCTTTCCCCGGAATTCCAGTCTGGCGAAGGCGTAAGCCGCCAGCGTGATGACTGCGATCATGAGCACTGTGGTCACGACGGTGAAGATCAGAGTGTTCAGCAGGTAGCGGCTGAGGGATACCGTCGTGAAGGCGTCCACATAGTTCTGGAAGGTGGGCGAAGTGGTGTAGAACTTCGGCACATACTCAGAGCTGTAGGCGCTGTAGCTCTTGATGGAGGTCAGGACCATCCAGTAGAAGGGAAAGAGGACGATGACGCCCCAAACGGCCAGGAAGATGTAAATGACAACATTCCGCACCCTGGTCCGGACAGCCTCCTGTTTACGGATCTGTTCATAATCCATGGATCATACCTCCTTCCTTTAATAGTGTACGTGCTTCTTGCTGACAAGAAGGTTGATGGTAGTGATGGTCAGGACGATGGCGAAGAGGATGATGGCGGCCGCCGAGGCGTAGGAGGGATATCCGCCGCTGTCACCGTAGAGCATGTCGTAGACGTAACCTACAATGGTGTTCATGCCCGCTGCGTTCAGGTCTGTGCCGAAGAGGGCGACCGCGTCCGAGTAGGCCTTGAAGGCCCCGATGAAGCCCGTGATGACCAGGTAGAAGATGGTCGGTGAGATCATCGGGAGGGTGATCCTCCAGAAGATCCGGAAACGGGACGTCCCGTCCACCTTGGCCGCGTTATAGTAGTCCTGCCTGACAGAGGCCAGAGCGCTGGTGAGGAGGAGGATCTTGAAGGGCATGACGATCCAGATGGTGTAGAGGCAGAGAACGAACATCTTGGCCCAGTAGGGACCGTCGATGAAGTCCACCGACTCTCCCCCGAAAAAGTTGATCATCATGTTGATCATGCCATCGGAGTAGGCCGTTTTCTGGAAGAGGACCATGAAGACCAGGCCAACTGCCAGCGTGTTGGTGACGTAAGGCAGAAAGTAAACGGTCTGGAAGAGTTCCTTGAGCTTGGTGATGGATGACAATGCCAGCGAGATCACCAGGGCCAGGGCCGTCGAGAGGGGGACGGTGATGATGACCAGCAGGAAGGTGTTCTTGAGGGCCTGCATGAAGTAGGGATCGTGGAGAACGTAGGAGTAGTTGTAGGCTCCGATGCCGAAGCTGGTCTGGGAGGCCGAGTTATACCCCTCCTCGAAGGAATATATGAAAACGTCGATCAGCGGGTATACCATGAAGACGGCGAGGAAGGCGATCGCCGGCAGGAGGTAGAGCCACGCCTTGTTGCTCTTGTAATCCATAGGCCGCCTCCTTTACACGCGGATCCGCTCTTCGGTCTCCTTGTTGAAAATGAAGACCTTGTGCGGCTTCAGGCTGAAGCGGACAGTGGGCGAAGAGGTGTCGACCTTGTTGTCCGCGTCGATGATGGACCGGATGGCCACGTTCTGGCAGTTCTTGTGGCCGGAGACCACGCTGATGTCCCGGCCCATGACCTCCAGGGCGCGGAAATCGCAGCAAAGAGGACCCTTTTCATCCAGGATGAAGCCTTCAGGCCTGATGCCCACATGGACCGGCTGGCTCTGCACACCGGGCATGGGCAGGACGGCCTCACCGCCGATATAGAGCTTGCCGTTATTTACCTCGCCGTCAAATACGTTGATCTGGGGAGTTCCGAGGAACTTGGCCACGAAGAGGTTGACCGGGTCGTCATAGACCTCCTGGGGCTTGCCGATCTGCTGGATGACGCCGCTCTTCATGACGAAGATATAGTCGGAGATACTCATGGCCTCTTCCTGGTCGTGGGTGACGAAGATGGTCGTGACCTTGGTCTCGGTCTGGATCCGGCGGATCTCCTCGCGGGTCTGAAGGCGGAGACGGGCGTCGAGGTTCGAGAGAGGCTCGTCAAGGAGCAGGACCCTGGGGGTCTTGACCAGGGCGCGGGCGATGGCCACGCGCTGCTGCTGGCCACCGGAGAGTTCGCTGGGCTTGCGGTCCATGAGCTCGTTGATCTGGACCAGCCCCGCCGCTTCCTCAGCCTTGGCCATCATGGCCTCCTTGGTCATCTTGTCCTTGCCCTTCAGATTCTCCAGGGGGAACATGATATTCTGGCGGACTGTCAGGTGGGGGTAGAGGGCATAGTTCTGGAAGACCATGCCGACGCCGCGGACCTCGGGCGGGAGGTCGGTGACATCGTCATCGCCGAAGATGATTTTTCCGCTGGTGGCCCGGGTCAGTCCGCAAATGAGGTTCAAGCAGGTGCTCTTGCCGCAGCCGGAGGGGCCCAGGAGGCCGATCAGCTTGCCGTCAGGGATCTCGAAGGTGAAGTCATTTACCGCGTAGACATCCGGCCCGCCCTTTTTCAGGGAGGGATATCTTTTCGTGAGATGGTCCAATACTATTTTCATCTGTCTTTTTCTTTGGCATTCGCCTGGGGCGAAGGCCGGCCTCCTTTCCTCTTACCTCCAAGCGGGAGGTGATGAACATCATATTTATTATACTCTTTCGCCTTTTACCGGGTAAAGTCTGATATCAAAAAAAGGGGAGTGTAAGATGCCAAAATCCGGGAAGAGACCGCTCCCTTTTCCATTATTATGAGATAACGAAATGGAAACATCTCACTTTCTGAATTTTTGTTGGCACAGGTATAAAAGTAGGATACAATAAATGAAAGCAATTTGCAGGAGGTTTTAAGTATGGGAAATGAAAAAATTTACGATGTGCTGATCCTCGGCGCCGGCCCTGCCGGCCTGGCAGCCGGTCTCTATGCCGGCCGCAGCAGACTCTCCGCCCTCATCATCGAGAAGGGCCAGGACGGCGGTCAGATCGCCCAGACGGCTGAAATCGAGAACTACCCCGGCCAGATGGTGGCCGGCGAGTCCGGCGCTTCCCTGGTAGCCAGAATGTCGGAGCAGGCCGCCCAGTTCGGCGCTGAGCGCGTCACGGACGTGATCACGGCCGTATCCCTGGAAGGACCTGTCAAGAAGGTCACCGGCTTAAAGGGCGAGTACCAGGGCAGGACCGTGATCCTGGCCACCGGCGCATCACCGAGGCCCATCGGCTGCAAAAATGAAGACAAGTACAAGGGCATGGGCATTTCCTTCTGCGCCACCTGCGACGGCGCTTTCTTCCGCGGACTGGATATCTACGTAGTCGGCGGCGGCGATGCGGCCGTGGAGGAGGCCATGTACCTGACCAAATTCGGCCGCAAGGTCACCATCATCCACAGACGTGACGAACTCAGGGCCGTGAAGTCCATCCAGGAGAAGGCCTTCAAGACCCCCAACCTGGAGTTCGCCTGGAACAGTGTGGTGGACAGCGTCGACGGCGACGGCGTCCTCGATACCATCGTTCTTAAGAACACCAAGACCGGTGAGCTCACCACCATCAAGGCTGACCCCAAGGACGGCATGCTGGGCCTCTTCGGCTTCATCGGCCTCATCCCCCAGTCTGACCTCTTTAAGGGCGCCGTCGATATGGATGCCAGCGGTTATATCATCACTGACGAGAATATGCACACCAGCGTCGATGGCGTCTATGCGGCCGGCGATATCCGTGTGAAGAGCCTCAGGCAGGTCATCACTGCCTGCGCCGACGGTGCAATCGCGGCTATGCAGGCGGAGAAATATATTTCCAATCTGGAATGAGGAAGTCTGAAGCAGAGACGGAAAAAGTGGGAATCAGGGACGGTTCCTTTTCCCAGTTTTCTTTGAAAACTGGGAAAAGGAACCGTCCCTGATTCCCACTTTTTACGTCCCTGATTCCACTATTTATGAGTAGAGATTCACCACCTCCGTGATCCGCGGCAGGATCTGCTGCTTTCTGGAGAGAAGGTCCTTCTGGAGACTGTGCTCCTCCTCCGGCTTGTCCGGAAAGGCCTCGTGGCCCCAGGCGGCGTGGTTGCCGGCGCAGTAGACGATGGAGCCGTTCTCGATGATGGAGGTGAAGACCAGGACCGAGAGGTCCAGCTGCTTCTTGCGGCAGAAGAGCTCCAGCTCCGGCTGGATGTCCGGACTGTTGCGCCGCATTTCCGCCGTGTCGGTGACGATGACCTGGGAGATGGAGAGCTTGCAGCCCCGGATGTCGTAGACCTTCATGTCCTGGTTGATCATCTCGGAAATGGTCCGGCCCTCCGTGTTGGCGGTGACGGCGAACATCTCCGAGGCGAACTGCTCGATGTCCAGGTCGGCCATGGCGGCCAGGATGTTGGCGGTCTTGACGTCCTTCTCCGTGGTGGTGGGAGAGTGGAAATTCATGGTGTCCGAGAGGACCGCTCCCAGGAGAAGACCGGCCAGGTTGGGCGGGATCGGGATCTGGTTCTCCCGGTAGATGGTGGCCACGATGGTGGCGGTGGAGCCGATGATCTCATTTCTGAAGGCCACCGGGGAGGAACTTCTGAAATCGTTGATCCGGTGGTGGTCGATGACCTCCAGAATCCTGGCCTGGTCGATGGCCCTGACGGACTGGGAGAACTCGTTGTGGTCCACCATGATGATCTGCTTGTTCTCCGCATTCATGATGTGGTAACGTGCCGCGTAGCCGAGGAGCCGGTGGTCCATGTCCACGACCGGATAGATGTGGTAGCGGCTGCGGAGCATCTTGACGCCGACGTCCTCGGCCAGCTCATTTCCGGAAAATGTGACCAGGTCCCGGGCCGGCTTCATGATGAGGGAGACCGGCGGCGCGAAATAGACGTAACGGGAGGGGTTCATGGCGCCTTGCCCCGAGAGAATGATGGCGCACTCCGCTTCCCTGGCTGCTTCCAGGATTTCCTCGTCGACAGTCTCCGTCCAGACGAGGATGAGGAGGCCGGCGCCTTTGCGGATCACGTTGCGCATGGCGATCTGGTCATTTCCCATGATGACCACGCGGTCCTTGACATTGTAGCGGGCCAGCCAGTCACGGTCGGCGGTGGTCACGGTGGTGACCTTGCCGTTCAGATGCATTTTGTCCACCCGGTTCAGGATCTTTCCGTTCAGAACCTTGGCGAAGTTGTCCAGGGGCGTGTGGGTGATGAAGTCGATATTGTAGGCGGTGTCGCCCAGGCCGACGGCCGCGATGTCGCTCTTGGTGACCAGGCCCAGCAGGTGCATTTCGTCGTCCACCACGCCGCAGTAAGTGTGGGAGCTTTCATTCATGAGCTGAAGGCTCTCAAAAATGGTGGTCTCCGGCCTGATGGAGTTAGGCGGATCCAGTGCAATCTCGCTCAGCTTCACCCGGGCATCGGAAAGATACTCCGGCTCCTTAAAGCCGAAGCGTTTCAGCAGGTATTTGGACTCCGCGTTCAGCTTGCCCAGCCGGCAGGGCACGGCCCGCATGCCCATGGCCCGCTTGAAGAAGGCGTAGGCGATGGCGGCGGCGATGGAGTCGGTATCAGGATGGAGATGACCTGTAACATAGACGATATCATTGGCACTCATGGTGGTCCTCCTCACAGATGATCGGTTCATGACGTCTGCAGCTTCTTATCTAACTTTATCACACGGCAGGAATCTTTTAAAGAAAGTTCGACTGCCCGGGATGTACTAAAAAAGGTACAGTCGGAGGGAAGAAAATAAACGAAAACGGTTTTCATTTTCAACTTGACAGCATGAGGGGGAGGCGGTAACATGAAACCGCTTCCATAAATGAAAAAAGAGGAGATTGCGTGAAATGAAATCAGAGTATAGGACACGCCAACGCGAAGAGCTTCTCCGATACCTGGCCTCCGTGCCGGGCCATGGCCTCACCGTCAGCGAAATCTGCACCCATATGAAGGAGCAGGGCTACTCCATCGGCACGACGACCGTCTACAGGACGCTGGACAAGCTGGTGGAGGAGGGGGAAGTCAACCGCTATGTGGCCCAGGACAATGCGGGCGCGGTCTATGAATATATCGACAAGTCCAATAGCTGCTCCCAGCCGGTATGCTTCCACTGCAAGTGCGAGCGGTGCGGCCGTCTCATCCACCTGAAGTGCGACGAGATGGTCCATGTGGCCAACCATTTGGAGGAGCACCACGGCTTTGTGCTCGACCCGGTCCGGACCGTATTCTACGGCATCTGCGGAGACTGCCGGGCGGCCCTGGAAGGCTGAAAGGAGAAGACAATGGCACAGCTTACGGCATGCGACCTGGCCCTGGGGTATGACGGCCAGGCGCTGATCGAGCATCTGAATTGTGAGGTACATACCGGGGATTATCTCGTCATCGTCGGCGAGAACGGGTCCGGCAAGACCACCCTCATGAAGACCATTCTCGGCCTTGTGCCTCCCCTTTCCGGGGAAATAAAG
>CAMONF010000059.1 GCA_946620335.1 uncultured Clostridia bacterium | reverse complement strand
GAGACGAAAGCTATGACCACGCCGGTCAGAATGTCACGGGGGAGCGTTTGCAAATCGAAGGTTCTGATTTTCATTGGGCCTCCTTTTTGTATTCCCGCTGTTCCCCCGGGGGATGCAGCAGGATGTTTCCACTCGTCTTTCCGGGTCCAGGGGATCCTTCCCGGTCTTATCCTATTGTAACACGTGTTCTTCTGCGGAAAAATGCATACAAATGTGTTTTCCGCCATTGTATCACATAAATTTACAATTTCAAGTCTTTACAAACTCATTTTTATGTGTTATCCTGTGACCAGATCGATGAGACCAGCACCAAAAAGGAGTGACCCATGCCAAGGCGAAGCATTGACCGTCCCGCCAAAGGGGCAGGCAGCATTATCAATCTGAAGACCGGCGAGGCTCTGGACCAGTCCTCCCTGCCCATTCTCTGCGAACGGATCCGCTTCTACAGAGAGAAGGCCGGGGTCGAGCAGAAGAGTCTGGCCAGAGAGATCGGCGTCACAGCCAACGCCGTCAGCAACTGGGAGAACGGCCGGGGGCGCCCCGACATCAACCTCCTGCCCGATATCTGCAGTGCCCTCCGGATCAGCCTCTACGACCTCTACGGCCTTCCGGAGCCTTCCGTCCGCTGCACGGCGGAGGAGCAGCTCCTCCTGGACCGCTACAGGCAGCTGTCCGCCGGCCACCGCACGGCTGTCGGCGAACTGGCCGGCACCCTGCTCAAGGTCCAGCTCGCCGAGAGCGCGCCCCGGATCAGCCGTCTCCTCTTCTTCGAGAAGTCCCTGGCCGCCGGCTACGGTGTTCCCACTGAATTTGAGAGCGAAGGCCGGCCCATCTACCTCTACGCCTCCCGGGAAGTCGACCGGGCTGACTGCGTCTTCACCGTCAGCGGCGACAGTATGGAGCCCAGATTCCACAACGGTGATATGGTCCTCGTTTCCCGGATCCCGGACGCCCCCACCCTCCAGCATGGGGAGGTCGGAGCCTTCATCGTGGGCAATGAGACCTATATTAAGGTATACGGCGAAGATGCCCTGGAATCCCTGAATCCCAGCTACGCGCCTCTTCGCTTCCACGAGACCGAGGCCGTCTACCTGATTGGCCGTGTCACGGGGACCCTGGATCCGTCCCAGGTAGCCTCCGCCGAGGACGTCGACCGTTACCTGGCCCTGCATCCGGAAGGCATCTGATTTCCCTTTCTGCCGGCCGTAAGCGACACAGTTTCCGGGAAAGAAGGCCAGCCTATGGACAGGATCTACATCTGTATTGACCTCAAGTCCTACTACGCCTCCGTTGAATGTGTCCACCGCGGGCTCGACCCGCTGAAGGCCAATCTTCTGGTAGCCGACCCTTCACGGTCCGACCAGACTATCTGTCTCGCGGTCTCCCCGGCCCTCAAGGCCAAGGGAGTCCCTTCGAGACCCCGCTTATTCGAGGCGAAGCAGGCCATTCGAAAGTATGAGGCCGAACACCACATCAAGGTCTGTTACATCACGGCCGTCCCCAGGATGGCCGAGTACGAGCGGATCTCCGCTCTGATCTACTCCATCTACCTGCGCTACGTCGCGCCGGAGGACGTCCATGTCTACTCCATCGACGAGTGCTTCATCGACTGCACGGCCTACCTCCACCTCTACCGGGAGGCGGCGGAGGCCGAACACACCCACCCGGCCCGGCTCCTGGCCATGGTCATGATCCGCGACGTTTTAAAGACTACCGGCATCACGGCCACCGTCGGCATCGGCACCAACCTCTACCTGGCCAAGGTGGCCATGGACATCGTGGCCAAGAAGTCGCCGGCCGACAAGGACGGCGTCCGCATCGCGGAGCTCAGCGAAGACTCCTACAAGTACCTGCTCTGGGACCACACGCCCCTAACCGATTTCTGGCAGATTGGCCCCGGCAAAGCCCGCCGGCTCATGAAAGCCCATATGTACACCATGGGTCAGGTCGCCGAGCGGACCTTGTGGGACGAGGAATTCTTCTACAAGACCTTCGGCATCGACGGGGAGATCCTGATCGACCACGCCTGGGGCATTGAGCCGGTCACCATGAAGGACATTAAGAGCTACCGCGCCGACAGCCACAGTCTCTCGAACGGGCAGGTCCTTCCCAGGCCCTACCAGTACGGGGAGGCAAAGCTGGTCTTCAAGGAGATGATTGAAGTCCTCTGCTCGGACCTGGTCAGGAAGAACCTTGCTTCACCCGCTTTTTCCTGGTGGGTCTCCTATGACTACAAGAGTCTGGAGGCCTGTCCCAACTACGACGGACCGCTTGCAGTCGACTTCTACGGCAGACTTCACCCAAAGCACTCGAACGGCACCGTGCGTATGAGGATCAAGACCAACTCCGTCACCGCCGTCACGGAAGCCCTGACAGACTCCTTTGACGTGAAGACCGACCACCGGCTGCTCTACAGACGGTTGGGGGTTTGCGCCATGAATACCACCGAGGACGACGGCTTTTACCAGCTCGACCTCTTTACCGACTACGAGGCCCTGGAGAAGGAGAAGCGGATCCAGCGGGCCATGCTTGAAGTCCGGAGACGCTTCGGCGCCAATGCCATTTTCAAGGGAATCAATCTCCTGGAGGGCGCCACGACGCTTGAGCGGAATACACAGATTGGAGGACACAAGGCCTGAGCGACCGCTGACAACGCTGGAGCGGAACACACAGATTGGAGGATATAAAGCCTGAGCGACCGCTGCATTCCTTAGGAATAGCAATGCCGCCAGGGGAAATGATTAAAAAAATACCCGCCACGCGGGCGGGTATACGGAGGAATTGCCATGTCAGCCATAGGTGACATTCCCATGCCCTCCGGCTTTCGCTACAAGGACATAGCTGCCCAGGGGAGGCCGGAGCACACGAAGACGGATGCCTTCCGGCTCCGCCATCCCAGTATGGACGTCGGCAGACGGGCCAAGATCTTTGCCCCCTTCGACGCCCTCAAAGGCTTTAACGAAGCAGTCTCCGCCAAGAACGAATTATATGTAAGCAGGCAGGAGCTGAGCGAGGAGGACACATCGGAGCTGAATCGCCGCCTGACCATATTGCGGGAGAAAACAGAGAACTCCCGTATCGCCCGGGAGAACGCGATCCGGCTCACTGTGACCTGCTATTTTCCCTGCACGGATGAGAACAGCGAGGCCTTCGCGGTCCGCGGCCAGTACCGGACCATCACAGGCATCTGCATGAGCGTCGACCCCAGTGAAAAAAAAGTCCTGGTCGGCAGCTCCTGGCTCGCTTTCAAAGATATCCGCCGGATCGAAGGCCCTGCCGGCCTCTTCTGAAGACTGGAGATCAGGGACAATTCCTTTTCTCACTTTTCAATAGTCGAAAAATTGGGAATCAGGGACGGTTCCTTTTCCCACTTTTCGATAGTCGAAAAGTGGGAAAAGGAACCGTCCCTGATTCCCAATTCTCACGTCTCCTTCCCTCCCTCATTCAGGCAGGAATTCCACCTTCCCGGTCTCGATGTCATACATGGCGCCAACCACAGAGATGTCGCCGAGCCGGTCAATCATTTCTTTCAGGCCCTCCTCAATGAGCTTTCGGCTTCTGGTTACATTGAGGCAGGCTGCCTTGTAGGGATCCGTCTCCTCGCCGATGGCAGTTCGAATCTCATCGGTGATGAACTTGATGTAGCCGGAGGGATCGTGATGGATTGCCGCGCCCACGGCACCGCAGTTGGTGTGCCCCAGTACCACGACCAGCTTTGTCCCCAGATGGTCCGCGGCATATTCGATGCTGCCCAGCTGATGACTGTCGATCACATTTCCGGCCACACGGATCACGAACAGATCACCTATGCCACAGTGAAAGATTGCCTCCGGTATGACCCGGGAATCCGAGCAGCTAATGATGATGGCGAAAGGCTCCTGCCCCTCCTTCGTCGTCCTGAGTCGAACAGCCGGGGAGATATCGCCAATCTCTCTGCTGGATGCAAGATATGCCAGATTTCCCTCGACCAGTTTTCTGTAAGCTTCCTGTTTGTCCATGTTCCACCTCCTAGTCTGCTTCTGTGTAAGGTTTGATTCGCCCAGTCGAATATTGATTCTGAACAACCTGCCGTTCAGAATATGCCCGGCAGCGTCAGCTG
>CAMONF010000058.1 GCA_946620335.1 uncultured Clostridia bacterium | reverse complement strand
TTACGGACTATGGCAGCCTCTACCTTCCGGCGGACCGGCAGAAGGAGCCGGCCCACCGCTATGTGCTGGGACTCTATGAGCTGCAGGAGCACCTCCTCAGCCGCTTCCCGAACCTTCTCCTGGAGAACTGCTCGGGCGGCGGCGCCCGTTTCGATCCGGGTATGCTCTACTACAGCCCGCAGATCTGGACATCCGACGACATGGATCCGGTGGAGAGGCTGACCATCATTGAGGGCACGGCCCTCCTGTATCCCTTCTCGACCATGGGCGCCCACGTCAGCAAGGACAAAAATGACGTGACCGGCCGGACCACCGCCTTCGCGGACCGGGCTGTCATGGCCATGCTGGGGACCTTCGGCTACGAGCTTGATATTTCCACCCTGTCTCCCGAGGAGCTGGCCCAGATTCCGGGCCAGATCGCCCGCCACAAGAGGACGGCGGACCTCGTCAGGGAGGGCGACTATTACAGGCTGGCCTCCTGGCGGGAGAACGGGGACTATGACCTGGTGGAAGTGGCCGCCAAGGACGGCTCCCGGGCCGTGGCCTTCCTCTTTGAAGTCCTCACCCGTCCGGCCATGCGGGGCAGGATCCTCCGCTTCGAAGGACTGAAAGCGGAGAGCCGGTACGAGGTGACGGTGGATGAGAAGCCTGTGGGCACCTTCTCCGGAGCCTCCCTCATGGGCGCCGGCCTCATGCTGGCCAGAAAGCGGGGCGACTTCAAGGCCTCCTTCGTGGAAATGCGGGAATGTGACCTTTCTTGACGTGACTGCCGCAGCAGAAGCTGCTTAGGAGAACAGAATGAAAAAATTGGCTGCCATGGCGGTATGCCTGACAATGATTATGAACATGGCCGCCTGCGGGGCAATGCAGGAGGCAACCGCAGAACAGGCCGCGGAATCGGAGACGACGCAGGAAGCCTCCTCTACGGATTTGTCCGACGGGACTGAATCCCCTGCGGAGACAGAGAACACCGAGGATGCCGGAGACGGACCGGCACCTGCCGAGGAAGAACTGCCGGCTCCTCCGGCCGACGGGATCGAAGCGGAAGATACGAGGAGGCCCCTCCGGGTCGTCCTTCCCGCCTATTCGGAGAATTCCGTCGCCTGGTGGACCGGCTTCGAGGAGGACTTTGAGGCGGAAAATGAAGACCTGAACCTGATCGTCTCCGCAGTGCCCCCCGATTCTCTGGAGGAATTTCTCGCCGGAGCCATCAGCGCCGGACATCCGCCGGATATCGTCGGTGTCCACAACTATGCCGCCTATGCCGGAGCGGGCGACCTCGTGTCCACCGACCACTACAGCTCCGCGGAACTGGAAGTCAAGTTCTTCGAGGGCCTCTGGGAGGCCGGCTGCCTTGATGGACAGAGCTGGGGCATTCCTCTGGCTGCATCGGTGAGAGGCTTCTACTATAACATGGATTTATTTGAAAAAGCCGGGATTACGGGAGCGCCGGCCACCTTCGAGGACCTGCGGGAGGCCTGCCGGCTGATCCGGGAGACCTGCGGGGAGGAGGTGTCCCCTCTGGGACTTGATTTTACCGGCATCGAGGGCGACAAAACCTTCCTGGCCTTCGCGGGCAGCGCAGGCGGCTTTGTGGACGCGGAGGGAAAGTATGCCCTGAATACGGCTGCCAACGTCCGCGCTCTGGATTTTATGGGCGAACTGGTCCGGGCCGGCTATACCAACGCCGATCCCGCCAAGGAGAACCGCCGCAAGCTGGAGACGGCCTTTGCAGAGGGCAAGGTGGCCATGCTGATGGCCTCGCCCTCCCTGCCTGCGCTGGTGGCGGAGAGCGGCTCGGACATCCGCTACGGGTTCGCCGCTTTTCCGGCTGCTGAGGGGGATACCTCCCGGGCACCGGCCGGGTGCGATGTCCTCGTGACCTTCAAGGACAGCGAGGAGGAGGAACCGGCTGCCAGAAATGAAGCCATTTCCCGTTTCCTGACCGCTTTTTATGATGACGAAGTATACGCCGATTACGTGAGGACGGAAGGCTTCCTGCCGGCTACCTTTTCTGCCGCCGCGAAGATGGCCGCCTCAGACTTCGGCGTGGACAGCTGGATCGCCCTGCTCTCCTCCTGCCGGTGTGCGCCGGATCAGATGGAGAACTGGAAGGAGGTCCGCAGCGGACTCATCAAGGCGGAGCGGCAGGCGGCGAAAGAGGGGAATGCCACGGGCATTCTGAACTCGCTGCAGGCGGAGATTGACCAGACCATGGCGGCAGAGGGGTGAGAAGACGGGCCGTGGGAATCAGGGACGGTTCCTTTTCCCACTTTTCAAAGAAAAGAGGGAAAAGGAACCGTCCCTGATTCCCACTTTTCTTCGAAAAGAGGGAAAAGGAACCGTCCCTGATTCCCAGTGCGCCGGGATAACATACAAGAGTACATGTCACTTTCAAATAAGACCCCGATGTGCTACAATAGATGCATATCGGGGATTTTTGTATTTCCGCGGTGTTTTGATTTTCGTTTTTTTCAGTCATCTTGCAGGGAGGAAGGTAAATGCCCAGAATTGATTTTGCCTTTTATGAACTGCTCTTCAAGATTCTGGGGCGGAGGACCGGTGAAATCAGCCGGGTGGATTTTAAGTCGGAGAAGCCGGCCTTTCAGGGAGGTCCCATCGAGCAGTCCTTCCCCCGGGCGACGCCGGAATCCCAGGGCATTTCATCGGACTATGTGCGGGCCTATTTCGAGGCGCTCAAGGCTGACCCGTCAATATGTCCCCACCATGCCATGGTGCTGCGGCACGGCAAGGTGATCGGAGAGTGCAGCTACGCGCCTTATGAGCGGGGAATGTGGCACATATCCTACTCCCTCTGCAAGTCGGTGACCGGCATGGCCATAGGGCTTCTGGTCTCCGAGGGGAAGCTGGACCTTAATGAGAAGCTGATCGACATTTTTCCCACCTACAGCTCCCTGGTCGGGCTCTTCAGACGGCAGCACGCTGTGACCGTCCGGGACCTGCTCCGCATGACCAGCGCGGTGGCCTTCTCCGAATCCGGCGCCATCTCCGGCAACGACTGGCGGGCAGGCTTTATGTCAGCCTCCCTCAAGGAAGAGCCGGGGAAGAAATGGGATTACAACAGCATGAACTCCTACATGCTCTCCGCCATCGTCACGGACCGGACGGGGGAGACCATGATGGACTATTTAAGGCCCAGACTCTTTGAGCCGCTGGGCATCACCGAGGTCTTCTGGGAATCCTGCCCCATGGGCATCACCAAGGGCGGCTGGGGCATGTTCCTCCGCCCGGAGGACGCGGCCAAGCTGGGCCAGCTCTACCTGGACCGCGGCCGCTGGAAGGGAGAGACCATCATCCCGGAGGAGTGGGTGGAGGAGTCGACCCGGGTCCAGGTGGACAATGGCCGCTTCGGCTACGGCTACCAGATCTGGATGGATGAGCGGCCGGGCAGCTTTGTCTTCAACGGCATGCTGGGCCAGGACGTGGTGGTCTGTCCGGACACGGAGATGGTCCTCGTGGTGAACGCGGGAAATGAAGAAATGACCCAGAACGGCCGGATGACCGCCATCATGCGCCGCTTCTGGGGCGCCGACTGGTGGCCCTCCGACGGCTACCGGGAGGACCCGGCCGCACTGCGGCGCCTTGAGAGCAGCGTGGCCAGGCTGGAAGGCCGCGGCACCTATACGGCCCCCATCCACAGGGGCGGCTGGGGACGCCGGGGCAAGCCCAGGCAAGGTGTCTCACCGGACGCCCTGGTCCGGCTCCTAGACGGTCGGTCCTATGAGCTGGAGGACAAGAGCATCGGACTCATGCCCCTCATCATGCAGGTGTTCCACAATAACTTCACGGACGGCATCTCACGGGTCTCATTTTCCGGGGGAGGGGCGAGGCTGTTCGTGACGCTCCATGAGGGGACGGAGGACTATGTCCTGCCGGTCGGCTTCGGGAGGGCTGAGAAGACGACCCTCCTCTTCCGGGGCGACCCCTATATCACGGCTGTGTCGGGCGTGATCAACACAGACGAGAAGGACCGGATCGCCCTGACGCTTGAGGTGGATTTCATCGAGGAGGCCTGCGGCCGGAAAATGAAGTTCTACTTCAGCGGCGACACTTTGGAACTGAGGGCCAACGAGAAGCCCGGCAACGTGATCATTCGCAAGGGTCTCGCAGTGGCCGGCGGGGGCGGCACTTCCCTTCAGAAACTGCCCCTTGTGGGCCGGTTCGCCGGGGAGGGCGGTCTCGAGGTCCTGAACGGGGCCATCCGGGCGGCCATTTTCCCGGTGACCTTCGGCACCCTCATAGGTCCGGAAACGGATGAACCCGGGGCAGCCATGAGCGCTCCGGAAGAAGAGGAAGGCGCGGGCCGA
>CAMONF010000057.1 GCA_946620335.1 uncultured Clostridia bacterium | reverse complement strand
TCGCACTCGCGGAGTCCCTCGGGGAGGGCGATGCCGCAGACGGTGCCGTTCTTCTGGTAGCTGGCCCAGCCGGAGCCCGTGATGTAGCCGCGGACGATGCACTCGATGGGGATCATGTCGAGCTTCTTGACCAGCATGCTGCGGCCGGCGAAGTGCTCATTCCGGAAGTACTCCGGCATGTCCGCCACGTCGACGCTGACCATGTGGTTGGGAACGATGTCCTTGGTGTAATCGAACCAGAAGCGGGACATCTGGGTGAGGATGACACCCTTCCTGGTGATCTTGTTCTTTAAGATGACGTCGAATGCGGAGATGCGGTCTGTGGCGACCATGATGAGATTGTCGCCAATGTCGTAAATTTCGCGAACCTTGCCTTCCTTGACCGGAGCGTATTCCTTCATGAAGTATTCCTTTCCTTGGATGTGCGGGAAATGAAGGCAGGCCTTCATTTTCCGAACGTAACGAGTCAATCGCCCCTCCCCGCGGGGAGAGGGATAGGTCAAGTATAAAACATTTTTTTCATTAAGCAAGGGGCTGAAAAAATTTCGTCAAAATGGTCATTTTCACGGCTCTTTGGCCTTGTCTTGTGTAATATTGCCTATGCCGGCCGATTGCTTTATAATAAAATCACCAAAGGAAAAACGGAGAATCACCCATGAAAAATGAACGCCTCATCATCGGCATATGCGCCCACGTGGACGCCGGCAAAACGACCCTTTCGGAGGGTCTCCTTTTCGCGGCCGGCAGCATCCGGGAGATGGGCCGGGTGGACAACAAAAACGCCTTTCTGGACACCGACGAGATGGAGCGGGCCAGGGGCATCACCATCTTCTCCAAGCAGGCTGAGTTCGTCACGGAGCACGACGGCGTGCACCGGGCCTACACCCTGGTGGACACGCCCGGCCACGCGGACTTTTCGCCGGAGATGGAGCGGACGCTGGAGATATTGGACCTGGCGGTGCTGGTCATTTCCGCCTCGGACGGGGTCAATGCTCAGGTGAAGACTCTCTGGTCGCTGCTTACGCATTACAAGGTGCCGGTCTTCATTTTCGTCAACAAGATGGACCAGGCCGAGGCCATCGGCGAGGGGGAAGCGAGGCGAGAAGCCATCTGCAATGAGATCCGCGACAAGCTGACCGGAAGCGCGGTGGTCTTTGGCGGGAATCTTGACGATCAGGACCTCCAGGAGAATCTGGCACTCTGCGACGAGAAGCTTCTGGAGCGCATGATGGAAGGAGAGGCCATCACCGCGGAAGACGTCCGGGAGCTGGTGTCGGCCCGCAAGGTATTTCCGGTCTTCTTCGGCTCGGCCCTCAAGAACCAGGGCGTCCGCGAGCTTCTGGATGCCATGGACACCTTCGCGGCGGAGCCGGCGCGCAAAAAGGACTTCGGTCTCCGGGTCTACAAGATCACCCGGAGTGAGAGCGGCGAGCGCCTGACCTGGATCAAGGTGACAGGCGGCGTGCTTTCGGCCCGGCAGGTCCTCTCCTACGAGAAGGACGGCGAGGAATTCCGGGAGAAGGTCAACCAGATCCGGTATTATTCCGGAGAGAAATATACACAGGCCAAGGAGGCCGCGGCGGGAGAAGTCTGCGCCCTCACAGGCCTGACCGCCACCTGGGCGGGCCAGGGCATGGGCGACGAGCCTTCCGGCGGGGAGGGCCTCATCGCGCCGGTCCTGACCTGGAAGATCGAGCTGCCCTTCGGCCACGACCCCTTCCAGGCCTACAAGAACCTCTGCGTCCTGGCTGAGGAGGAGCCCATGCTGCGGGCGGCCTACGACGAGGGGCGGAAGGAGATCACAGTTTCCCTCATGGGAGAAATGCAGCGCGAGGTCTTAAAGAACCTGGCCGAAAAACGGTTCGGGATGCACATCACCTTCGGAGAACCGTCCATCATATATAAGGAAACGATTGCTTCCGCCGTGGAGGGCGTGGGGCATTTTGAACCCCTGCGCCACTATGCGGAGGTGCATCTTCTGATGGAGCCGGGGGAGCGGGGGAGTGGCCTCATTTTCGAGAGCAGGTGCTCGGTGGACATGCTGGCCAGGAACTGGCAGCGGCTGGTCCTGACCCATTTGAAGGAGCGGCGCCACCGGGGCGTGCTGACCGGGTCGGAGCTCACGGACGTGAAGATCAGCCTGATCGCTGGCCGGGCCCACGAGAAGCACACCGAGGGCGGCGACTTCCGTCAGGCCACCTACCGGGCGGTCCGCCAGGGTCTCATGCAGGCGGAAAATATCCTCCTTGAGCCCTACTACGATTTCCACATGGAGCTGCCGGCCGCCTCCGTGGGCCGGGCGCTTCTGGACCTCAATACCATGGGCGCCGTCTTTACCCAGCCCGATTTCAGCGGGGAGACGGCCATCATCGACGGCTACGCACCGGTGTCCACCATCGGACGGTACTCGGAGACCCTCTCCGCCTACACCGGCGGCCAGGGCCTGGTCACATTTACCATGCGGGGCTACGGGCCCTGCCACAACACCGAGGAGGTCATGGACCAGCGCGGCTACGATCCCGAGGCCGATCTCCGGCAGCCCTCCGCATCCGTCTTCTGCTCTCACGGGGCGGGCACGGTGGTACCCTGGTACCAGGTGCGGGACTACATGCATGTGGACAGCGGCTGGCGCGGCGGAGATACCTGGGACGCGGAAGCGGCCGAGGCGGGCGTATCCCGGGCAGGCGCGGGCAATGTGCGGTCCTCCCTGTCTCAGCTGCCTGACGAGAGGAGCTTCAAGGAGAAGGAACGGAGCTTTACGGCCGCCGAGGACGAGCTCATGGCCATCTTCGAGCGAACCTACGGTCCCATCCACTCCCGGGTGGGGCAGCAGGAGCAGGCGCCGCGGGTCTACTCTGCGGAGCCCAAGCCAAAATACAGGAAGCCCCAGCCTCTGCCGGAGAAGGAGTATCTTCTGGTGGACGGCTACAATATCATTTTTGCCTGGGAGGAGCTCCGGGCCCTGGCCGCGCGGGACATCAAGGCCGCCCGCGACCGGCTCATGGACATCCTCTCCAACTATGCGGGCTATTCCAAGCGGCTGGTCATCTGCGTCTTCGACGCCTACAAGGTGAGCGGCGGCCAGGAGCAGGTCTACCGCTACCACAACATTGACGTTATCTTTACCCGTGAGGCCGAGACGGCTGACCAGTATATCGAGAAGGCCGCCCACGAGCTGACCAAAAAGTACCGGGTCACGGTGGCCACTTCCGATGCTGTGGAGCAGGTCATCATTTACGGCGCCGGCGCCCTGCGGCTGTCTGCCGGCATGCTGAAGGAAGAGGTCGACGCGGCTGAGAAGGAGATGCGCGACGGCTACGTCACCGTCCCGCCCATCGGCGACCGCCGGATCGGCACCAGCATGGCGGATGCCCTGAAGGATATCGATATTGAGGAGCAAACTTGATTTTGTCCTCATTTCCAAGTATAATAGATTGTTAAGTCTGAAAGACCGGAGACTGTGACAGGGAAAGGAGCTGCCGCCTGGACGGCAGAGGACTATGGGTAAGCTCTTCTACATTATCGGACAATCGGCGACGGGCAAGGACCATATCGGCGCAAGTCTTCTGAGAAATGAAGACCTGGGTCTTATTTCCTTCGTCCTCTACACGACCCGCCCCATCCGCAGCGGAGAGCGCGAAGGCGTCCAGTACCATTTCACGGACCGGGCAGGCTTCGAAGCCCTGAAGGCTGCCGGCCGGGTCATCGAGGAGCGGACCTACCAGACCGTTCAGGGGCCGTGGACTTATTTCACCGTGGACCCGGGCGTGGCGGAAGGCAGCGACAATTATCTGGGCATCGGCACCGTGGAGGCCTACAGACACCTTCACGACTACTACGGGGACCTGGTGATTCCCCTCTTTATATCCGTCACCGAGGAGAACCGGCTCCTTCGGGCAATGAAGCGGGAGCGCAAGGAGGCCAATCCCAATTACAGGGAGATGTGCCGGCGCTTTCTGGCAGACTGCGAGGACTTCTCGGAGGAGAAGATCGAGGAGGCAGGCATCACCCGCCGTTTCGACAACAACGGCGCGGTCGAAGACTGTGTGGCGGAGATCACCGAGTATATCAAGGAGAGGATCTGAAAGGTCCTGCAGGACCGCGGGGATCCGTTTTTTGAAGGATCACTGCCGGTCGTGATCGGGGAAGACCCGAGCACATCTGCAGGGCAGCAGGGACCCGCCTTTGAAGGAAGGAACACAGGGACCGGGCAGGGAGAAAACGCGGCCTCCCGGGAGGAAATGAAAGGAGGATACGCATGAACGAATTCGGATTCAACGGCATCGTCGGCCACAAGGACAT
>CAMONF010000056.1 GCA_946620335.1 uncultured Clostridia bacterium | reverse complement strand
TCCGCGCCTTCTCCAGCCATAAACAGTATGTGCAGCTCTCCACCTACGGCGGTGTCTTCCCCATGCTGATCGTCGCCGTATTCAACATCATCTTCCCGTCCCTCATGGGCTCCATCGCCACCAGCCAGGCTGGCTGGATCAAGCTGGTCGCCGCCTTCGCCGTACCGATGACCGTCCTCGGCATGCTCCGCTTCTTCGCCGTCAAGGAGACCAACGACGTTGACGTCAAGGCCGCCGGCCAGAAGGTCGAGTTCAAGGACATTCTCGAGGTCCTGAAGAGAAATCCCTACATCTACATCATCTCACTCGCCTCCCTGGTCATGAACATCATCACCAACATGGGCGTCGGCGTCTACTACTTCACCGATATCGTCGGAAATGTCGGCCTCATGGGCATCCTGGCCGCCACCCAGTTCATCATCCTGCCCATGATGTTCATCTTCCCCCAGATTCTGAAGAAGATCTCCGTTATGAAGCTCATCCGGATCGGCATCATCTGCACCATCTGCGGCTACACCGTCAACTTCTTCGCCGGCTCCAGCCTTCCCCTTCTGATTGCCGGCAACCTCCTGACCGGTGCCGGCGCTGTCCCGATCTCCATGCTGGCCAGCCTGATCATCATCGAGTGCGCCGAGTACAATGAGTTCATCGGCATCCGCCGTCTCGAAGGCACCCTGGGCGCCGTCGACGGCTTTGCCAAGAAGGTCGGCGCAGGCCTCGGCGCAGGTCTCCTGGGCATCATGATCGGTCTCGCCGGCTATGACGGAGCCCTCGAAGTCCAGCCTGCTTCCGCCATCACCATGGTAAGACTCCTCTCCTCCCTGATTCCCGCCGCCATGTACGTGGCCGTCTACCTTGTCTGCCGTTTCTACAAGCTTGACAAGATGATGCCGGAAATCAAGGCAGCCAACGAAGCCAGCCGTGCCGCTGCCAAGGCAGAGCAGGAAGCAAAATAAGAACATCGATTGAGCCCTGTCGTCAAGCCCGGCACGATGGACCGCAAGGCTGAACGTCTGAAAAAGAACAGCCGCTAAGGTCCCGCACGACCTTCCACATTGCCTCAGGTCAGACATCCAGGGCCTCAGGCAATATCAAACCTCTAACTTCCCGAAAAAGGATCCGCGGCAGTTCCTCCCTCTGGCACTGCCGCGGATTTTGTTATAAACTGGATTTGACCGGCAGCCCCGGTAAGACAGACGCCAAACAGATGCGGCCGGACCCAGGGAGGAAACTGAAATGAAACGCGCGCGCAAGGATGTGGAATACAAACTGAACGATCTGCAGGGCATGATATATGCCGCCTGCCGGCTGGGAGCCTGGTGCTTCAGCTCTCGGAAGGAATTATTTTACACCACGGCGCCCCACCAGCAGGAATACCATATGCTGCTCGAGCTGGGCGGCTGCCTCGACGCCGCCATGGCCAGGCAGGAACTGCCCGGCCTGCCTTACATCCTGACAGGCGGATTGGGGCTGGGATGGATTGCAGAGTGGGTACACCTGATTCAGGGCGGCAGCTTCCTCGTAATCCTCGGTCCCTTTTACCTGAAGAACAGTTCCATCGACGACAGCCTTAAAAAACTGGACCAGCACGGGCTGTCCGTCCACCTCCGCCAGAATTATCTGAGGATCCTCGGAGACGTCCCCTTCATCCATGAAGACTCCCTGAGAGGCTACGCCTGCATGCTGCACTTCACCTGCTACGAGGAGAACCTGAGCCGCAACAGCATCATTTTTGAGGGGGTCCGCGCCGAAGAGCCTGAAACGCCGCTCCGCCCGCAGGAAGCGCCTGCTTCCGAGAATGACTATGAGCGGCTGGTCGCCCACGAGGATATGATGCTCCGCTGTCTCAGGCAGGGCTTGGCGCCGGAAAGTTTCAGCAACGATTACCAGGGCGAGGTCCAGGATTTTTATTTAAAAGACAATCTGCGTCAGATCAAGGACAATCTGATCATTTTCACCGCCCTCTGCGCCCGCAACGCCATCCGCGGAGGCGCCTCCGTGCCCTCGGCCAAGCACAAAGAGGGCAAGTGGATCAACAGGATCGAGCACATGGCCTCCTACGGGGAAGCCGGCCAGATCACAGGGAAAATGTATGAGGAATTCCAGCGCCTGGTCCTCATTTCCCGCGACACGGACGGCCTCTCCAAGGCAGTCCGCGACTGCCAGGATTACATCCGTATGAACTATACGAGCCCCCTGACCACGGAGGATATCGCCCGCCACTGCGGGTATACGGAATACTATCTCACAAGAAAATTCACCAAAGAGACCGGCCTGAAACTGAGCGACTACATCCGTGATGTCCGCCTGGACGCCGCCAAAGTCATGCTGCTGACCTCAAAAAAGGATATTCAGCGGATCAGCGAGGAGCTGCAGTTCGGCAGCCGCAGTTATTTTGACCGGGTCTTCAGCCGTGAGGTCGGCATGTCTCCCAAGCAGTTCCGGGAGACAAGGGGCCAGGGAGCCGGAAAGGAGAATGCATGAAATTAAAACCGCTGGACAATTATCTGAACTTTATGACCGCTGTCCGGGAATGCGCCGGGGACGTCCTCTTCACCACGGAGGAAGGCGACCGACTGGACCTCCGCTCCGTCTTCTGCCAGTACCTCTTCGCCTCATCCTGCACCGACAGGGACTTCCTCGCCGGCGGAAGGATCCAGTGCAGTGAGACGGCGGATTATGTCCGGCTCGCGCCTTATCTGACTGAGTGACACCGCCGCTTTGGAGCCGTCAAATAAAAACTGCCCTCAAACCACCCATAAGGAGAAATACTATGAAGCAGTATGCTGTTTTTGAGTTGGCCTTCACGGCCCCCGCCCCCATGGAGGCCGAAGCCGCTCTTCCTCTGACCGCCACCTTCACCTGCGGGGAGGAGCAGACCGTCGTCAGGGGCTTCTACGACGGCGACAACACTTATAAGATCCGTTTCCTGCCCATGAAGACCGGCCTTTATACCTGGGAGGTCTCCGGCCTTTTCACGGCAGCCGGCAGCGAGGAGTGTCTTCCCGCTGAAAATGACGACCACGGCCCTGTCCGTGCCGAGGAGACCCATTTCGTCCATGCGGACGGAAAGCTCTTCGCCCCCTTCGGGACCACCGTCTACGCCCTGGCCCACCAGGAGGACGCCCTCGTGGCCCAGACCCTGGAGAGCCTTCGCACCGCGCCCTTCAATAAAGTGCGCATGTGTGTATTTCCCAAGGACTACAACTACAACCACAACGAGCCGCCCTTCTACGCCTTCGAAAAGAAAGAGGACGGCTCCTGGGATGTTTCCCGGCCCTGCATCGCCTTCTGGCACCGCTTCGAGCGGATCCTCGGCGAGATCTTCGCCATGGGGATCCAGGTGGATCTGATTCTCTTCCACCCCTATGACCGCTGGGGCTTCGCCGCCCTCTCCCAGGCGGACAACCTCCTCTATCTGGACTACGTAATCCGCCGTCTGGCGGCCTTCCCGGGCATCTGGTGGTCCCTGGCCAACGAGTACGACCTCAATATGGACCACAAGTCCCTGGCGGACTGGGAGGAGATCGAGACCTTCGTGGCGGAAAATGACCCCTTCGGCCACCTCCTCTCCTGCCACAACTGCTTCCGCTTCTGGGACGCCACCCGCCCCGCCGTCACCCACGCCAGCATCCAGACCAAGGGGCTCAGCCAGATTCCCAGCTGGATCGACCGCTATAAGAAACCCGTCGTCATCGATGAGTGCTGCTACGAGGGCAACCTGCCCGAATTCTGGGGCAGCATTTCCGGCAGGGAGATGGTCAACCGCTTCTGGCGCGCCTTTGCCAGCGGCGCCTACTGCACCCACGGCGAGACCTTCCTCCCGGAAGACGAGGTCATCTGGTGGGCCAAGGGCGGCGTGCTGAAGGGCGAGAGCCCGGCCCGGATCGCCTTCCTGCGGGAAATCATCGAATCCCTGCCCGGCCCGCTGGTGCCCAGAGGGAACGATATGTTGCAGCTCGCCCAACTGAGCAGCTCCACGCTGGACCAGGCCATTGAGTCTGTTCCCGAGGATTTGCGGAACTTCGTCAGACTCATCGCAGGCAGCATAGCCTCCATGGACGTCCCCGACCGCACAATCCACCTGGCCGGCGAGCACGAGTGGGCCTCCCACGCCGGCGAGGACGCCTACCTCTGGTTCAACGACCTCCAGTGCTTCGCCCTCCAGACCCTGCCGCTGCCCGACGCCCACACCTACCGCGTCGAGTACATCGACACCTGGAACATGACCCGGACGCTGATCACCGAATCCGCCTCCGGTACCACTCAGATCCGTCTTCCCGGGCGGGAAGGGATTGCGGTGCTGGCGGTGAGAAACTGAAAAACTGGGAATCAGGGACGGTTCCTTTTCCCACTTTTCATAAAATGAAAAGTGGGAAAAGGAACCGTCCCTGATTCCCAGTTTTTATCCCATCCTGCGGATCCTCTCAACAGCCGCCAGGGTATTCTCATAAGACCCAAATGCCGTCAGCCGGAAGAAGTGCTCCCCGCTGGGCCCGAATCCCGATCCCGGCGTCCCGACGATGTTGACTTTTTCCAGTAGATAGTCAAAGAAGTCCCAGGAAGTCATGTCGTCCGGCGTCTTGAGCCAGATGTAGGGCGCGTTCACGCCGCCATAGACGGTATATCCTGCTGCGCTGAGGCCGTCACGGATCAGGGCTGCATTTTTCATGTAATAAGCCACCTGGGCGGCGGTCTGGGCCTGCCCAGCCTCGCTGTAGACAGCCTCACCGGCCCGCTGGATCACGTAGGGAGCGCCGTTGAACTTGGTGCCGTGGCGGCGGGCCCAGAGGCTGTTCAGGGATACGTCCCCGCACATGAGCTTCTTGGGAACCACCGTAAAGCCCAGCCGGGTGCCGGTGAAGCCGGCGTTCTTGGAAAAACTCCGAAGCTCGATGGCGCACCGGTCGGCGCCGTCGCACTCGTAGATGGTGTGCGGCATGTCCGGCTCGGAAATGTAAGCCTCGTAGGCCGCGTCGTAAATGATGACCGCCCCGACCTCCAGGGCATAATCCACCCACTTCTGCAGAGCCTCCCGCCCAATCGTCATACCGGTCGGGTTGTTGGGGAAGCAGAGGTAGATGATGTCCGGCTTTTCCTCGGGCAGTTCGGGCAGAAAGCCATTTTCCTCCGTGCAGGGCATATAAATGACATCACTGTACCGCCCCGTCGCCGGATCAAAGCTGCCGGCCCTTCCACCCATGACGTTGGTGTCCAGGTAGACCGGGTAGACGGGATCGCAGATGGCCACCCGGTTCTTCTCCGAGAAGATATCCCCGATGTTGCCGGAATCGCTCTTCGCGCCGTCGCTGATGAAGATCTCGTCCAGGGCGATGTCCACCCCGCGGGCCTTGTAATCGTGGTCCCGGATGGCGCTCCGCAGGAACTCATAGCCAAGATCCGGCGCGTAGCCCCGGAAGGTCTCTTTTGCTCCCATCTCGTCCACGGCCTTGTGCATGGCCTCGATCACGGCAGGAGCCAGGGGCAGCGTTACGTCGCCAATGCCCAGTCGGATGATTTCATTTTCCGGATGCGCTGCCTGGTAGGCGCGGACGCGGGCGGCAATGGTGGAGAAGAGGTAGCTGCCCTGGAGCTTCAAATAGTTATCGTTGATGGTGAACATACTGGAATCCCTCCGTTTTTTCATACAAAAAGGGCGCTTTGAAGAAAGATTCTTCAAAGCACCTTTGCTTTCTTATTTTTTTACCATATTTGGGGGCATGTGTCCAGTGGGAAAATGGGAATGAGGGACGGTTCCTTTTCCCACTTTTCATTTTATGAAAAGTGGGAAAAGGAACCGTCCCTCATTCCCAGTAAATCTGACCTTATAATAATATCATATTCTGGCTATTTATATATAGCCAGAATCCATTATAATGCCACTAAAGGACAAAGCAACACCTCATTCCACGAAAGGACCAATTATGAAACGAATTCTCACCATCCAGGATATTTCCTGCCTCGGAAAATGCTCCCTCACGGTGGCTCTCCCGCTCCTTTCCTCCATGGGCATCGAAACCGTCATTCTGCCCACGGCCGTCCTTAGCACCCACACCATGTTCAAGAACTTTACCTGCAAGGACCTCTCCGACCAGATCGAGCCCATCGCCGCCCACTGGAAGAGCGAAAACGTCACCTTCGACGCCATCTACACCGGCTATCTGGGGACCGAGGAGGAGATCGAGACAGTCAAAAAGCTGATCAGCGACTTCCGCACCGACGACACGCTGGTCTTCATCGACCCCGCCATGGGCGACAACGGAAAGCTCTATCCGGCCTTCAACGATGCCTATGCCAAGCGGAACGCCACACTCTGCGGCATCGGCGATATGATCGTTCCCAACATCACGGAAGCTTGTTTTATGACCGGTACCGAATACCGGGAGACCTACGACGAAGCGTATGTCCGTGACCTGCTGCAGAAGCTGATTGCCCTCGGGGCAAAGTCCGCCACATTGACCGGCGTCTCCCTCTCCGAAGGCAAGACCGGCGTCATGGGCCTCGACGGCGCCACCGGCCGCTACTTCAGCTACCAGAACGACAAGATTCCCACCGCCTACCACGGCACCGGAGATATCTTCTCCAGCGTGGCCGTCGGCGCCTACATGAATGACCTCTCCTGGGACACCGCCATGAAGATCGCCGCCGACTACACGGCCTGCACCATCGCAAAGACCATGGAGGACCCGGCCGACCCCTGGTACGGCGTCAACTTCGAGGAGACCATTCCCCTTCTGGTGGACACCCTCCGCGCGGAGAAAAAGTAACAGCGAAAAAATGGGAATGAGGGACGGTTCCTTTTCCCACTTTTCGAAGTGAGGGGTGGGGAAAATGGGAATGAGGGACGGTTCCTTTTCCCACTTTTCATTTTATGAAAAGTGGGAAAAGGAACCGTCCCTCATTCCCATTTTCTCACTTTCCCTTCTGAAAAGTGGGAAAAGGAACCGTCCCTCATTCCCATTTTCCGTCCTCATTCCCTCAT
>CAMONF010000055.1 GCA_946620335.1 uncultured Clostridia bacterium | reverse complement strand
TCCTTATCGGATTATTCAGGTACATTGTATATCGTTCTGGGAGGCATGGGCAAGAGGAAAGAATTTAGAAAGGCGGGGAAGAATTATTGGCGGTGGGGAAGAGCAGGGGGGGTGGAAGATGGGGATAGTATCCGTGGGGGGGGCGAGAGTTTCCTTGCCGGACTTATTGAAAAAGTCAGACACTGTCTGAACTTTTCAATTTTGCAGACAGTGTCTGGAAAATTGATATGGCGCCATTGAGTTGGACTTTTGATAATTGATTCCTCCTTTGAGGCCACTTTTTATGAAAAAGAATGAGTAAAGGAGCGTTGGGGTGTCCGAGAAGTGAAGCGGCCGGTGAAGAGCATGTTCTTATTCCGGTAGAGGCTATCTGCTTGCTGACAAGAAAAATCATAACAGAAGACCGATTCTCTTCCCAGTGTCCCTTCCCAGGATTATAATGAGAAGGCATATATTTTTTATGATAAGGAGGCTCCCATGAAGAAGTTTTTTGCCCTTACGAGCGGAGATGTCACCGACCTTGAAATCGCCAACCAGCAGGCGGTCCGAGAGAAGGCCGGCGAGTGCATGGTCATCCTGGAAAATGACGGCACCCTCCCCCTTACCGCTTCCCAGAGAAAAATCGCCCTCTACGGCGCCGGCGCCCGCAGCCCGCGTTGTGGGCGATGGTTGGTGCACGAAGAGAGGCGACATCTGGACGCCAGACCGGCGCGGTTGTGCCTCCCTTTCATGTGCACATGGTGTGACTGAATATATTCAAGGGCTTGGGTGGAATATAAAATATTTTAATTGTGGTGAAGGATACTATGGAAGAGAATAAGAATCTGACTGAGGAGAATAAGAACTTAAGCGAGAATGAACGGGTGCGCCTGGAGAATAAGGCGGCCTGGAAGAGTATGACCAGGGAGCAGAAGCTGAATTATTACAGGGAGTATTATCTGCTGCCGACGGTCGTTGTGGTTGCCTTGGTTGCTTTGGTGGTGAGTTTTGTGGTCACTGCGCTGACGCCGGATCCGGAGGTTCTGCTTTATGTGCTGACTTCGGGATGCCAGTTCACCGAGGAGGGTGAGGCGGCTTTGAGCGAGGAGATGATGGGTCATCTGGAGGCCACGGAGGAGCAGATATATGTGGATGACGGGCACAGCTATCAGACGGATGCGCTGGTGCTGATGGCTCATTTGTCTGCTCAGGAGGTGGATGTGCTGCTCATGGAGGAGGAGTATTTCGAGGCCATGGTCAACTCGGGGGCTTATATTGATCTTCGGGAGGTTTTTGACGAAGAGACGCTGGCGGCCTGGGAGCCTTATTTGGTCTGGACGGCCGGCGCTGAGGTCGAGGATCCTCTGGCGGAGGAGGGCGAAGCGGCCGAGGAGAGGGTGGCTTGCCCGTATGGAATCCGTTTGACCGGGACGGACTGGCTTGCGGAGAATGTTTACGGCAGCGACGTTGTCATGGGGCTGACGTATAATGCAAGAGGGCCGGAAAATGGGCGTGATTGCATTTCCTGGATCATGGAGCAGGTGGTCTCCGAGTGAGGTGCGGTGAATATTAAGAAAAGGACCGTTGTCCCGGGATATACCGGTGGCAGCGGTCCTTTTTGTCGGGGGTAAGCCTCGACTGGTATGAGGAAGGGTTTCAGAGGTGCATTTTCATGCGAGAGCGGAGCCGAGGGCTTCGCAGGCGGCGACGGCGTCGTCGTCCGGAGCTTCGTTGGCCATGACGCTCTCGACGGCCAGTGTCACGCCGGCTTCGGCGATGTCGGCTTCCCAGGTGCGCATCCACTCGCCGTCGCCCCAGCCGTAGGAGCCGAAGAGGGCGACTTTCTTGCCGGCCAGGCTGCCCTTCAGGGAATCGTAGGTGGGCTGGAACTCGGCGTCCTCAAGCTCCTCGGCGCCCATGGCCGGGCAGCCCAGGGCGACACCGTCGTAGGCGGCGACGTCGACGGCGGATCCGTCAGCGGCGATCAGATCGACTTCGGCGCCCTTGGCCTTGGCGCCGCTTGCTACGGCATTGGCCATGGCTTCTGTGTTTCCTGTCTGGCTCCAGTAAATAACTGCTACTTTCATTTTTTTAGCCCTTTCTTTTGGATGAATGATCTGGCAGACCGCAACTCCGGAAAGCAATGGGGTATTGAGAGCGGGTTAGCTGCCGCTTACTACATTAGCATGTGCTAACTATGGCTGCAAGACTTTTTTTGGCTCCAAAGAGACCGGAAGTAAGGGGAGTCGGCGTGGGCATGGGCAGGGTTTTCATTTCTCAGGAACAGCCAGGGACTCGATGGAGAAGCCGCGGCTGTAGTTGCGGCAGTAGGCGGTGGTGCAGCGGGCATAGCGGTCGAAGGTCCGGCGGGCGGCGTCGGGGTCGCCGTAGACCTTCCAGATGCCGGAGCATTTGAAGTTGCGGGCGTGGTTCTCGATGAAGCCGCGGACGTCCTCGGGAGGATAGGAGAGGAAGAGGCCGATTTCGTGGGGGAAATCAGAACCTTCGCTGAGTCGGCGCTTCAATGTGGTCAGGCAGCCGCAACTGCTGACGTTCTTGTAACCGGCGTCCTGGAGTATGCGGAGCGCCTCTACGTCCGTCAGGTCCTTTTTGAGACGGTCCGGGCGGAAGAGGTAGAGGAGGGCCCTGCCTTCCGTGATTTTGAGGGGCATGATGCACAGACCCTTCCTGGCCAGGCGGCGGTTGAGCTGCCGGACGTCCTC
>CAMONF010000054.1 GCA_946620335.1 uncultured Clostridia bacterium | reverse complement strand
GGGAGTGAAAATGGGAATCAGGGACGGTTCCTTTTCCAGTAAAACTGGAAAAGGAACCGTCCCTGATTCCAGTCCCCGATTCCCACCTTTCCCTCTCACCCCCCAATCCGGTCCATCCCCCGAACGGAAGCCGAATGGTGCTCAGCGTCCAAAATCCCATGGGCGGCCGGCTTTCCATATATAGCAGCGCAAAGGGCTTCTGTCAGCGCCTCGCCGTGAAGGTTTGATATATCGATCTCCTCCGCAGAATGGAGGCATGGCTTGATCCGCCCGTCGGCCGTCAATCGGATCCGGTCGCAGGTCCCGCAGAAGTGCTTCGAAAGCGGGGAAATGAGACCCACCCGCCCAGCGTACCCGGGCACCCGGTAGAGCCGGGCAGTCCCGCTCTCCCCGCAGGGGATGAGACGGTCATCTCTCTCCGTGACTATGCTGCAGGGTATGTAAGCTGACGGCTGAAAGACCGGCGCGCCGATAGGCATGAGCTCTATAAAACGGAGCTCAATAGGCTCCTCCCGCGTCAGATCAATGAGAGCGGGGATTTCATCGTCGTTGAAGCCGCCGATGAGGACGGTGTTTATTTTCAGCGGGGCAAGACCGGCTTTGGCCGCGGCCTGGATGCCGGCCAGGGTGTCCTCAAGCCTGCCCAGGCGGGTCATGCTGCGGTATTTTTCGGGATCCAGGGTGTCCAGGCTGATGTTGACACGCATAAGGCCGGCCGCCTTGAGCTCCGCGGCCATCTCCGGGAGCAGGATGCCGTTGGTGGTCATGGCCAGATCGGTGATTTCCGGAATGTCGGCGAGCATGCGGACGAGGTCAGTCACGCCGCGCCGCATGAGTGGCTCGCCGCCGGTGATCCGCACCTTGGTGACGCCCAGGGGGGCCGCCGCCCCGGCGATCTCCGCCATCTGCTCAATGGGCAGGCAGCTGGAATCAGGGCAACTGGAACCGTCCCTGATTCCAGTTGCACCGATGCAATACCGGCACCGCAGATTACACCTGTCGGTGACGGAGATGCGCAGGTATTTGATTTCTCTGCCGAACTGATCCTTCATGGGCTGTCTGCTCCTTCATAGATATGGACAGTTTATCACATCACGGGTGTGAAATAAATGGGAATCAAGGACGGTTCCTTTTCCACACTTTTGCCAGAAGGGAAAGTGCGAAACTGGGAATCAGGGACGGTTCCTTTTCCCACTTTTCATTTTATGAAAAGTGGGAAAAGGAACCGTCCCTGATTCCCAGTTTTTATTTCAATGCTTCAGTCAGCACCGCCAGATTCTCTTCCATGGCCGAGAGGTAGGTTGCTCCTTCCTCCGCCTGCTTCAGCGTGGTCCCCTGCAGGGAGTTCATCGAAGCGATGGTCTGGTCCTTGGTCGCCGTATTGTCCCGGATGGCCTCCGCGATACCGTGATTCTGTCCTTCGATGGTCAGAATCGTGTGAAGCCCCAGCTCATCCACCTTGTCCGCCAGGAAAATGATGGTCTCGAAGCTGGCCTCCGTCTCCGCACTGCAGCCCACAAAAGCCGCATAGTAGTTGAGGCCGTAGTCCTCCGTCAGATAGCGGAAGGGGAAACGGTCGCCGAACAGGACCGTGTCTTTCCCGCAGCCCGCCAGCTCCTCCGCAAACCGAGCATCCAGTGCATCCAGCTTCTCCCCGTAGGCAGCCGCGTTGGCTGCGTAGGTGTCCGCATTGGCCGCATCCGCCTCGCTGAGAGCCGCCGCGATGGCACTGGTGAGGACCTTGGCATTCCTCAAGGACAGCCAGACGTGCTCGTCATACTCCGGTCCTTCCTCTTCATCGTGATCATGCTCCGAGCTCTCTTCGTCGTGGTCCTCGTCCGCCTCCATGCCCTCGACCACTTCCTCTTCATAGATGGAGTCACCCAAGGCATCCATGAGGTTCACAACCTTGCGGTCGCTCCCGGAAACACTCTCCAGGGCATCCTCCACCCATTCATCCGACTCTCCGCCGACGTAAATGAAAACATCACAGTCCGCGATGGTCAGCATATCCGCTGCCGTCGGCTGATAGCTATGCAGGTCAACGCCATTTCCAAGGAGCATAGTCAGCTCCGCGTTCGTCCCCTCACCCAGGATCTCCCGGGTCCAGTCGTAAATGGGGAATATGGTGGCCACGACCTTGAGCCCTTCTCCATCTGCCGGCTGAGCCGCATCGGCAGCCGCAGCACCGGTTTCGTTGGCGGCATCAGAAGCAGAAGCTTCGGAACCTGCCGCGCTATCTGTGCCTGCTCCCTTGGAGCCTGGGGCTGCCCCGCCGCAGGCGGTCAGGGAAAAGGCGAGAAGGCCGGCCAGGAAGATGGCTGTCATTTTTACAGATTTGGGTGTGCTATTTTTCATGGTGAACCTCTTTCTTTAGTAAAACTTGGGCGCATCGCCGGGAGATAAACTCCGTCTGCCGCTAATGCAGAATTATAGGCTTGTGGTGGGAGGCTGTCAATATGAAAATGAAATTCATTTTCACTTTTCGGGTGTCTTGGAGAAAATGGGAATGAGGGACGGTTCCTCATTCCCACTTTTGTTTCAGCACATTTTCTGTTTGCCATATGACAAAATAGAGACTATAATCGGACTGTTTGACATTATCTTTTCTGGAGGCAACATGAAAAAAAGAAGCAGTTTCTCTGGCAAACTTGGCTTTGTCCTCTCGGCATCCGGCGCTTCGGTCGGACTGGGCAATATCTGGCGTTTCCCCTATCTGGCAGCCAGACATGGCGGCGGTATTTTTCTTCTTGTATATATTCTGCTGGCAGTGACTTTTGGCTACACCATGATTGTGGCGGAGACAGCCCTGGGACGCATGACCAAAAAATCGCCGGTCAGTGCCTACGCCACCTTCGGCAACAAGCGTTGGATGGCCTTCGGCGGATGGATCAACGCCATCATTCCGGTCCTGATCGTGCCCTACTACTCCACCATCGGTGGCTGGGTCCTCAAGTACCTCTTTGAGTATATGCGCGGGAATGGCCATGCCTTGGCTTCGGAGGACTATTTCGGCGCCTTCATAAGCAGCGGAATGGACACCGTTATCTGCTTTGCCATTTTCGCCCTGCTCGCGCTTGCTGTCATTTACGCCGGCGTCCGCAACGGAATCGAGCGGGTCTCCAAGATCATGATGCCCATTCTGGTCGTTCTGGCTGTGATCATCGCCGTCTACTCCATGACGAGACCCGGTGCCGGGGCCGGCATCCGCTATTTCCTGGTGCCGAGCCTTAAGAACTTCTCCTGGATGACCGTCGTCTCGGCCATGGGCCAGCTCTTCTACTCCCTGTGCATCGCCATGGGTATCCTGGTGACCTTCGGCTCCTACATGAAGGACGACGTCTCCATTGAGCGGGCCACCGTCAATGTTGAAATTTTCGACACCGGCATCGCCATCATGGCCGGCCTCATGATCATCCCGGCGGTCTTCGCCTTCTCCGGCGGCAACGCGGATATCTTAAAGTCCGGACCTTCGCTCATGTTCATCATCATCCCCAAGGTCTTCGACAGCATGGGCTTCGGGACCATTATCGGCATCGTCTTCTTCGTCCTGGTCCTCTTCGCCGCGCTTACCAGCGCCATCGCCCTGACCGAGTGCGCCGTCGCCACCTTCGAGGATGAGTTCCACATGAACCGCCACCGCGCCACCATCGTGACCGGCGTCATCATGCTGGGCATCGGCACGCTGACCTCCCTGGGCTACGGACCGCTCGACTTCGTCAAGATCATCGGCATGCAGATCCTGGACTTCTTCGATTTCCTGACCAACTCGGTCATGATGCCCATCGCGGCTCTCATGAACTGCGCGCTGGTGATGCGGGTCATCGGAATTGACAAGATTGCCAAGGAAGTGACTAAGAACGACGGTGACTTTAAGCGCCGCCCGATCTTTGTGTTCACGATGAAGTATCTGTGCCCGGTGTTCCTTGTTATCATTTTGCTCAGTTCCATCGCGGCGGCGATGGGGTTGATTGCCTTCTGATTACTAGCCGATAAAAATAAAGACCACCCTACTCCTGGAATCTCACCAGAGTTGGGTGGCTTTTTTATCGTTAATGATGAAAACCAGATAATATGTCATTTCTTCAAAGATATTAATCCTGGTTTTTGTCATTCCTTCAAAATTTTTATCGCCTATGGCTATTTATCGCTTAATAGTTGATATTAATAAATTTCCGAAGCGAGTTCGCCCCGGTCCTTTAACGGTACTAGCCTGATACCTCTACCCGATATAATTCAGGCTACATTTATTCTGGTTATCTTTTCCCTTTTCTTTATTTTCAGCCCCTTG
>CAMONF010000053.1 GCA_946620335.1 uncultured Clostridia bacterium | reverse complement strand
TCCTTTTAGAAAAGCGGGAAAAGGAACCGTCCCTCCCACTTTCTATGGTATACTTGAACATAGTAACAGTACGAGGTCGCAACATCATACTGTTGCCACGGACATGCCATGATCCGCCTATATTCTGCCAACAGGGAGGACGCTATGCTGTACACGCTGAACACCAATAACTACCAGGATTTCGATATCTATGAATTGAACAAACTGCCCGGCCGCAGTTATTTCATCCCCTACCCGGACAGGAAGAGCGCCGACGCTGTGGCGCCGAAGGAAAAGCGCTACGGCTCCGAGAAGGTCATCTGCCTGAACGGCGAGTGGGACTTCATTTTCTTCCCGAATCCGGGCAAGCTTGGGACCACTTTCGACACAGATCGTGCCTCCTTCGACAAGATCGACGTGCCCGCCTGCTGGCAGTTCCGCGGCTACGACAGGCCTTTCTATGTGAATATCCGCTACCAGTTCCCCTTCAAGCCGCCTGTCATCCCCACCACGGAGAAGGTCGGCCGCGTCTTCACCTGGATGGGCTGCGACCAGGCCATCAGCCCCCGCTGGATCACGCCGGAAAATGAATACAATTTCGTGGGCATTTACCGCAGATTCCTGAACATCGAGGATGAGACGAAGAACTACGTGATCTCCTTCCTGGGCGTGGCCAGCTGCCTGGACCTCTACCTGAACGGGGAGTATATCGGCTATTCCGAAGGCGCCCACAATACGGCCGAGTTCGATCTGACCGGCATGCTCATGAAGGGCGAGAACGAACTGGTCTGCGTCGTCCACCGCTGGTGCACCGGCACCTACCTGGAGAGCCAGGACATGTTCCGCAACAACGGCATTTTCCGCGATGTGCTGCTCAGAGTGTCTGAGGAGAGCGATTTCTGGGATATCAACGCGGTGACCGCAAAGAAGGGCGACGAGTACTCTCTCACTCTCACCGCGGAGACCCTCAGCGACACCGACGTCACATTTACTTTTGACGGAAAGCAGATCACTGTGCCGACGCAGAACAAAAAGGCCACCTGCGTGTTCGACCACCTTGCGGTGACGGAGTGGAATGCGGAAGCGCCGAAGCTCTATGACATCTACTTCGAGACCTCGACCAGCTGCGTGAAGGAGCGCATCGGTTTCAAGAACGTGGAGATCAAGGGCGACCTCTTCCTGGTGAACGGCCGCAAGATCAAGTTCAAGGGTGTCAACCACCACGATACGTCGCCGACGAACGGTTACACCATGACGCCGGACGAGATCGAGCGCGACCTCACCCTCTGCAAGGAGTTCAACATCGACACGGTCCGCACCTCCCACTATCCGCCCGACCCGCTCCTCATCGAGCTGGCCGACGAGATGGGCATCTATATCGTGGATGAGAACGACCTGGAGACCCACGGCACCTGGTCCCACCAGATCCCGCCGACCTACAACACCATCTCCCACGACCCCAAGTGGCGTCCCCGGTACATGGACCGCATCACCCGCCTCTACGAGCGGGACAAGGTCCACGCCAACACCTCCATCATCATGTGGTCCCTGGGAAATGAAGCCGGCGGCTACTCCAACACGGACGCCATGTACGACTTCCTGAAGGCCCATTCGGCACTTCCGGTCCACTACGAGAGCGCCATCCACTGCAAGCGCATCGCCTACGATGTGGGCAGTGAAATGTACCCCTCCGTCCAGATGGTCCACGACGTCGGCGAGCACTGCCGGAAGCAGAAGGAGCTCAACGACAGGCCCTACTTTATGTGCGAGTACGCCCACGCCATGGGCGTCGGCCCCGGCAACACGGAGGCTTACTGGCAGGAGATCTACCGCTACGACAACCTCATGGGCGGCTGCGTCTGGGAGATGGTGGACCATGCCATCCTCCACGAGGACGGCTCCTACACCTACGGCGGCGACCACGGCGAGTGGGAGCATGACAAGAACTTCTGCGTGGACGGCATGTTCTATCCGGACAGAAGGCCTTCCGTCGGAGCCAAAATCATTCGCTTTATCTACCGGCCGATCCGCGTCACCCACATTTTCGGGGACACCTTCGAGATCTTCAACACCACCGCTTTCTCGGATGGCAATCGCTACAAGCTGATTTTCAAGTGGAACGACGGATCCTGCGTGGAGTTCCCGGCTGACGTCGCGCCGCTCTCAAAGAAAGACCTAGTGGTCCGCCGCGGACGTTCCGTGGACGGCAACCTCTCTGTGATTGTCACCACCGTGGATACCGTCACCGGCAGAGCTGTCTCCGACGAGCAGATCGTCCTCGAGGAGACCGTCGCCGCTGCCCCGGAAATAAAGGCCCTGCCCAAGGACTTCACCGTCACAGACGGAAAAATCCGCTTCCGCCTGCCGGACGGCCATTATCTCGAGACGGCGCCGGAGGGAACGCTCCTCTACAGGGCAGCCACGGACAACGACACGAACATGTACTTTGCCAACACCATGGAGCCCTACGCCGCGCAGACTGACACACTTGTCTCCTGTGACAGGATCGCGAACGGCTACAAGGTCGTGTCCAAAGTGGCCAACAAGAAGGCCAAATTCCTGGTCACAGACACCTACGAGGGTGTGGAGGACGGTGTGCTGGTCACAAGCACGCTGCACCGGATATCCGGCAAGGGTATCATTCCCCGCTTCGGCAAGAGCTTCCACCTGGATGAGAGCTTCGACGACGTCCGCTACCACGGCCGCGCCGGCGAGACCTACTGCGATATGCGCGACCAGTTCGTGATTGGCGACATCGCCTGCAAGGTCTCCGACATGACCGAGCCCAACATCAAGCCCCAGGAGAGCGGCAACCGCATGGACTGCACATACGCCACCCTCTCCGACGGCGCTGCCGAGGTGACCTTCGAGGCCGTGGACAAGACCTTCGAGCTGGGCGTCAAGCCCTACACTGACCGCGCCCTCTTCACCATGAAGCACCAGAAGGACGAGAAGCGCACCGGCACCTACGTCACCATCCAGGCCTTCCAGCAGGGCATCGGCACCGGCGCCTGCGGCCCGGCCATCATGCCTGAGTTCCAGTATGGCGTGGACAAGGACTATACGCTCAAGTTCCTGATCAGGACCCGACCGGTCAAGTAAAACGTGGTGGAGAAAAATGGGAATGAGGGACGGTTCCTTTTCCCACTTTTCCAATTTTGGAAAAGTGGGAAAAGGAACCGTCCCTCATTCCCATTTTTCTTTCACCGGCGCATACCCCGTCTTCTCCACCAGTTCCTGCCCCTGCTCCCCGCAGATCCACGCAAGCAGCCTCTCCACATTCTCATTGGGATTACCCTCCCAAGTGACCGCATAAAGGTACCCGGTAATCGGATAGGCGCCGGACTCAATATTCTCGATGGTCGGCGCGACGCCGTCGACGGAAATCATCTTGATGTCATCCCGCCCAATCACACTCTCCAGATAGTAGCGGAATGAGAAGCCGATGGCGCCGGAATTGTTGACATAGTCCGAGACCACCTCGTAGGCCCCGACCATAAGGTCCTGCCGCCTCTCCACAGGCGGCTTTTCCGGCACTGTATCGCCCATGAACCGGAGGAACATGCTCTGGGAGCCGCTGCCCTCGTTGCGCTGGAAGGCTTTTATTTCCCCCTTGGCAAAACCCAGCTCCGACCAGTCTTTGACTTCGCCGGCGTAGATCCGCCGGATGTCCTCTGAGGAGAGATTATCGACGTCCGATCTGGCATTGACGAAGAAAACGAAAGCCTCCTTGCCGATGGGCGTGTAAATGAACTCCGTCCCCTGCTCTTTGGCATAGGCGATCTGGTCCTCAGAAGGGTAGGCTCCGAAGAAAATATCCGTCTGCCTCTCAGCCAGCGCCCTATAGCCGCCCGGAGTATTGAAGTAATTAAAGGACCCGACACTTCCAAAATAAGTATTCAGCTTCGTCTCCGGATACACCGCATTGACGAAGGCCGAATAGAGGGGAAAGACGGCGGCCGCCCCGTCGAGCCTCGGCAGATCGCTGGTCAGCGTGAGCGTTGCCGGTTCGTCAAGCACTGCGATTTTGGACTGGCTGTCAAAGGGCAGGTAGGCGTCCAGGTCAATATTGACGTCCGTCCGGACAGTCTTCCGCTCGACGTCCTTCCTGTGGACATAGTCCCCAAGGGTAGCTGCCCAGAAAAGAGCGCCGAGGATGAGGAGCACAGCGAAGGTCCTCTTCCTTTTCGGGAGCCATACAAAGAGTATGAACAGGAAGACAGTGACACTGAGGGAAATGAAAAACATCCTCAGCTCGTCCGGGGAGAACAGAGCCATGAGCAGGAGGTAGAGCTCCGGCATCAGGGCTGCGGCTGTGATCAGGAGCTTGCAGATGATCCGCAGCCATTTTTTATTGAACAGATCTTTGATTGTCTGCATGGTTTTCTCCTTCCTGGTCTGTGGGAGAGGTTGTATAATCCGGCAGCATACTGTATATCAGACGCCACAGGCGTCTCTCGGCCTGAGGCGGCCGGCAGGAGCTTCTCCCGGCCCAAATTGGTCGGACAGAGGCAAAGAGGTCATGACGCCTGGTGCAAGAAACGCCTGGTGCACGGAACGCCTGGTGCAAGGAACGCCTGGTGCAAGGAACACCTGTTACAAGGAACGCCTGTCCCATAAGACCTGGGGCAGGCGTTCCTGTTTTCATTTTATACTATCTTCTGAGAAAGGCCTCATCGGACGCGGGGACGTCCCCGGCGGAGACATACCGCTCCACCTCCATATGGAGGTCATACTTTTCGCGCAGGCTGGCGATGGTCTTCATCATGGGGGAGGCGTGGTGGGCGTCGATGGCCGCCTGGTCGCGCCAGCTGTCGATGAGGAGGACCGTCTCCGGGTCCTGCATCGGCAGGAAATACTCGTATCTGAGATTCCCATCCTCGGCGCGGATGGCCGCCGCGGTGCCGGAGCTTTCCATCTCTTCAGC
>CAMONF010000052.1 GCA_946620335.1 uncultured Clostridia bacterium | reverse complement strand
TCTCGAAAAGTGGGAAAAGGAACCGTCCCTGATTCCCATTTTCTGCTTCTCCAAAAAAGTGGGAAAAGGAACCGTCCCTGATTCCCATTTTCTACTCCCCAAAAAGTGGGAAAAGGAACCGTCCCTGATTCCCATTTTCCATCACACGATACTGATCTCAACCTCAGCAGCGCCCACACCGTCACCAGCTGTCACGCGAGCCACACCGCTCTCCCCGACCCGCACAACTGCCAGCGCCCGGCCGTAGTAGGTGGTATATTCACCGCTGTCGAACCTCTCCTCCGTGCGGGGATTGGCGCTGCCGAAGGCCAGCAGCTCGCCGCCTTCTACAGTGACGCGCAGCTTGCGGTCAGCGTTGCATTCCACATTGCCCTTTGCGTCGGCCATCACCACCGGCACGTACACGATCTCGCCGGGACGGGCTTCCGTCTTCTCCGGCAGGAGGGTGATCTTGGCGATTCCGGCGGAGTCCAGGCTGCTGCGCCCGATTTCACGCCCCGAAGCGTCATAAGCGATGGCCGTCAGCTTGCCGGGCAGGTATTTCACCTTGAACACTGCCTTGCAGTCCTTCACCTTCGCGCTGCCGACCTTGGCGCCGTTCTGGACCAGCTCGATCCTGGCCGCATTGAAATACACCTCGACTGTGGCTTTTTTGCCGTAGCAGCCGTGCCAGCTCCAGCTGGGAATGGCGTTGGTGCCGCGCCAGACCATTCGGGCCGGCTTTACATCATGATTGATGGGCTGGACGCAGATGGCCGGGGCATCCAGCTTGTCCCAGACGGCGGAGGCGTGGAAGCACTCGCCGTTCGGGTCTCCCAGGATATCCAGTGCGCCAGTGTCTGCGAGCAGCCAGGGATAAGGCTTGTTGAAGCCCTTGCCGTCCGGCGTGTAGGCCCAGGCGCCGATGCCGGCCTCGCCAATGTAGTCCCAGGCTGTCCACATGAAATCGCCCACCAGGTAGGGATACTTCTTCACCATGGCCCAGTTCCTGGCGATATCCTGCGGGAAGGTCTCGCTGCCGACCACAATGCGGTCCGGATGGGCCTTTCCCTCCATGGGATAACGGCCGGAGGCGTAATTGTAGCCGCATATATCCAACATATCCATGGCAGGCGTGGTCACCGCATCGGCCTTCTTGGAGTTGGCGGCCTTGTTCATTCCCGTGCCCACGATGCTGGTGATCATGTTGAAGAGGGTGGAATTCATGCCGGTCAGGGCCTTGTCGCCGCCCTCGTCACGGCCGCTGCCGTCCTCCTTATAGATGCCCTTCCCCTTGGCCGCATTGGCGATGATCATCAAATTAAAACCTGCCGTCACCGGGCGGCTGGGATCAAGAGCATGCAGGGCATCCACCATCTCCCGCTCAACCTCAAGCCCTTCAGGCTTGGACGGCTCTGAGACTTCATTTCCGATAGAATACAGGATCACAGACGGGTGGTTAAAATCACGGCTGACCATAGCTTTGATGTCCGCCATATAGTTCTCCCGCCACTGGCCGGCATAATCGAGCTTGGACTTGTGGCTGAACCACATGTCCCAGGTCTCGTCCATCACATAGACGCCCAGCGCGTCGCAGGCCTCCAACATGGCGCGGGAGCAGGGATTGTGGGCGGAGCGGATGGCATTGAAGCCGGCCGCCTTGAGCAGCCTGACCCTCCTCCACTCACTCTCGTCATATGTCGCCGTGCCGAGAATGCCGTTGTCGTGGTGGACACAGCCGCCGCGCAGCAGGGTCTCCTTGCCGTTGACAAGCAGCCCCTTGGGGGACCATGTGAGCTTCCGGATGCCGAACTTGATTTCCTCGGAATCCGCGCCGTTCGTGACCTTGGCTGTATACAGATACGGATCGTCTTCGCTCCACAGCCTGGCCTCGGGAATAGTCAGTGTAAAGTCCGTCCCCTCGCCGGTAACGCCGGCCGCCTCAACGCAGACAGCCTTATCAGACTGCACTCTGATAACTGCGGGCTCGCAGGAAACCGTGCTGATCCGCACACTCTCCGGCTCAATGCTGTCCTCCGGCCCTTCCCAGAGCCAGACCGGACGATAAATGCCTGCCCCGGAATACCAACGGGAATCCGGATGCTCGACAGCACACTCCACGCGAATCGTGTTCTCTCCGTCCACGAGGTATTCATCGGCATTGATAAAGAAGGGAATGTACCCATAGGCAGCCCCGCCGGCCTCCTTCCCATTCAGGAAGACCCGGGCATTTTTATATACGCCCTCGAACTGGAGGAGCACATGCTGCGCCTCAGGCCGCTGAAAGGTCTTTTCATATATATAAGAGCCGTCCGGGAAATAAGCCCCCGCTCCGGTGCATACTGCGTCCGCCCTGCGCTTTTCATGAATCATCGCGTCGTGCGGCAGTGTAATCGTCTGTTCCTGGAAATGCCAGTTTTCATTGAATGATACTCTTCTCATGGACTTCTCTCCTCAAATCCAGGCAGGGGCGGCGGTCCGCCCTCCCCCCGATGCTTAGGTTGTCAGTTGTGCAGCCCCCATCGCCTGGGGGCTGGCATACAGAGTCTCCGGAGTACTATATGCCCCGGGCTCATAGGGTGGTTTGCACCCAGAGTCTCCAGAGTACGTTACGCCCCGGGCTCAAAGGATATGTTCCACCCCGAGCCCGGGTGCTCTGCACTCCATTTTCTAAAGTACATTGTACTACAAATGCGTGAGCCTTAAAACCTTCGCCTTATTACTTCCTGTTCTTTGCAGCCTTCGCCTCAGCCTTTGCCTTCTTCTCAGCGAGCTTAGCCTGATACTTGGCCTCCGGATGATGGTGACCAGCAGGCCGGGGATCATGTTCATGCCGGCGCTTGTCAGCATGGCCAGCCCGTCGCGCTGTTTGGTATTGCGGGTGGAAAGGGGGACCATCAGGGCGTGGCTCAGTGAGAAGCAAAAAGTTTAGAATTCTGCAGGGCTGCCATCGGTTCTCCTCCTTTTCTGATCTGCGCAGCAATGCTTTACTGACTGCATAGTAGCATGGATTCGCCCCGCCTTTGTAACACGCATTTTACATTATTGTAACCCGTTTAACTTCTTTTTGTTTTTGGTTAATTTTATTATATTGATATGCATGTAAATGATACAATCTACCTGTATCCAACCTTGCAGACCTCCGCGGATTATGCTATCAATTATCCCAGGAAACGGAGGATATCTACTATGACTATATGCAAGGAAAATGAAATCCCTTCATTTCTGGAAGCTGTACAGAGATGCCGCGGCGAAGTCATCCTGGAAACGGATACGGGCGACCGACTGAACCTCAAGTCCACCCTCTCCCAGTTCGTCTTTATCACCGGCTACAAGGACCTGCGGGATATGAACGGCCGGATCGCGGCCGGCGAGGCAGATCTGAGCATGCTCTCCAGATATCTCACGGAGTAAAACACCCCCTATGAATCTGGAAGACCGCCTGACTTTATATCAGAACATGATCTTAAGCTGTCACGAGCTCTATTTCTGGACCTATGACAGTCAGATGACGCTCCTTGCCTCCAATTGTCCCAGCGCCTCCACGGTGGCCGGCTTGTTCAGTATGGGGACTACAGTGACATCCCTGCAGGAGTACAGTTCTTCCCACAGAAAGCCCATTGTGCTGACCAACAAGCTGAACATGGTCTGGGTAGGGGTTCCCGGCTGGGAAGAAGAGGTCCTGCAACAGATCTACCTACTCGGGCCCTTCTTTATCGACTCCATCTCTCCGGAAGGCATGACCCGCGGTCTGCAGCAGCTAAAGCTGTCCGCCAAGCTGATCAGGCAGGCCAATGACTTTCTCCAGAGTCTTCCCGTTATTTCCCTGAACAGGGCTTTTGAGTATGCCCTCATGCTCTACTACTGCGTCTACGAAGAGACGATCGGTATCAGCGACCTTCACTACCAGGAGACTGAACGGCAGAGTTCAACCTCCGGCGCCTCCTCACCCAAAAAAGACACCCACGGCACCTATGAGCTGGAGCAGCAGATGGTGCGGATGGTCCGCGAGGGCAACCTGGACTACAAAAAACACCTGCACCGTCTTGCCGTCACCGGCACCATGGGCCAGCTCAGCCAAAGCGGAGACCAGATGCGGCAAATGAAGAACGCCGTGCTGGTCTGCATTGTCCTCTTCTCCAGGGCAGCCATCGAAGGCGGCCTCTCCCCTGAGATATCCCTGACCCTGACAGACTTCTATTTTCAAAGCGTCGAAGGCTGCACCGGACTCCAGGACCTGACCGAAATCGCCACGACCATGCAGGAGGATTTTGTCCGCCGCGTCCACAAGTGCCGCAGCTCCACCCTCTCAAGGCCCATCCAGGAGTGCCTGGATTACATCGACCTCCACATGGAGGAGTCCTTCACCCTGGGCGACATGGCGGAAAAGCTGCGCTACTCCGAAGTCTATCTCTGCCGCAAGTTCAAGGCCGAGACCGGCAAAACCTTCCGTGATTACGTGCGCTCACGCAAACTCACCCGCGCCAGGGACATGATGGCCGACCCATCGCTCCCCATCAAGGAGATCAGCGAACGCCTGGGCTTCTGCTCCCTCAGTTACTTTGGGAAGAGCTTTCGGGAGGAATTTGGGATGTCGCCGTCGGAGTGGAAAATGGGAATCAGGGACGGTTCCTTTTCCCACTTTTCTT
>CAMONF010000051.1 GCA_946620335.1 uncultured Clostridia bacterium | reverse complement strand
TCAGGGAATCCATGCCGTCCTGAACGATCTTCTCCGTTCTGGTATCGATGGAGCTGGTCGCCTCATCCAGGATCAGGACAGGGGGATCGGCAATGGCTGCCCGGGCGATGGCCAGGAGCTGGCGCTGGCCCTGGGAGAGGTTGGCCCCGTCTCCGTGGAGCATCGTGTCGTAGCCGTCAGGCAGGCGGCGGATAAAGCCGTCCGCGTTGGCCAGCCGGGCCGCCGCGAAGATCTCCGCGTCGGTGGCGTCCAGCTTGCCGTAACGGATATTGTCCTTGACCGTGGCTGTGAAGAGGGGGGGGGCCTGGAGAACGATGCCCAGGGACTGCCTTAGGTCGGCCTTCTTGATCTTGTTGATGTTGATGCCGTCGTAGCGGATCTTGCCGTCCTGAATGTCGTAGAAACGGTTGATCAGGTTGGTGATGGTCGTCTTGCCGGCGCCGGTGGAGCCGACGAAGGCGATCTTCTGACCCGGATTGGCGTAGAGCTTGATGTCGTGGAGGACCATCTTCTCGTCGGTGTAGCCGAAATCCACGCCGTCCATGACGATCTCGCCCATCTGGGCCTTGTATGTGGTGGTGTTGTCAGCCTTGTGATAATGCTTCCAGGCCCAGCGGCCGGTGCGGCGCTGGCTCTCGCGGATGTTGCCCTCGCCGTCGATTTCGGCATTGACCAGCATGACGTAGCCTTCGTCCGTCTCCGGCTCCTCATCAAGGAGCTTGAAGATGCGGTCTGCTCCGGCCAGAGCCATGACCACCATGTTGAGCTGCTGGGAGATCTGGTTGATTGGCATGGAGAAGCTCTTGTTGTAGGTCAGGAAGGAAGCCAGGCGGCCGATGGTGAGGCCCATGAAGCCCTTGATGGCCAGCGCGCCG
This sequence comes from uncultured Clostridia bacterium, assembly GCA_946620335.1. Classification (GTDB taxonomy): domain Bacteria; phylum Bacillota; class Clostridia; order Lachnospirales; family Lachnospiraceae; genus Chordicoccus. The sequence continues at coordinate 3,870 of CAMONF010000051.1, read as the reverse complement.
CCGATGCAGGCGCATAAGACGTAGCTGAGGTTGCCCAGCTGGGCGTTGACCGGGCCAAGGATGTTGGCGAAGCGGTTGGCCTTGTTGGCGCTGTCAAAGAGGTTGTCGTTCAGCTCATTGAACTCGTCCATGGAGGCCTGCTCGTGATTGAAGACCTTGACCACCTTCTGGCCGGACATCATTTCCTCGATGTAGCCGTTCACGGCGCCCAGGTCCCGCTGCTGACGGACGAAGTAGCGGCCCGACTGGCCGGCTACCTTGGCCGTGCAGAAGAGGGTCACCGCGACCATGGCGAGCGTCACAAAGGTCAGCGGCACGGACATCATGAGCATGGCCACGAAGACGCTGACGATGGTCACCAGGCTGTTCACGAACTGGGGCAGCGACTGGCTGATCATCTGGCGAAGGGTGTCCACGTCGTTGGTGTACATGGACATGATGTCGCCGTGGCTGTGGGTGTCAAAGTAACGGATGGGCAGGCTCTGCATGTGCTCGAACATCTGCTTTCTGAAGCTGAGCAGCGTTCCCTGGCCCACATAAATCATGAGCTTCTGGTGAAGGAAGGAGCAGAAAATGCCCAGGGCGTAGAAGCCCGCCACCTGGAGGATGGCCATGAGCAGCGGATGGTAGTCCACATTCTCCTGCCCCATCATGGGTGTGATGTAGTCGTCAATCAGGGTCTGCATGAACATGGTTCCGCGGACGTTGCAGAGGGCGCTGACCAGGATGCAAATGACGACAACCACCATGTGGACCTTATAGTCCTTCATGACCATCCCCATGAGCCGCTTAAAGAGGGGACCCGGGTTCTCAAGCTTGATCTTGACGCCCCGGCCGGCACCTCTTCCGCCGCCGCCAGTCTTCCGCATCTTCTCGAACTCCTCGGGAGTCATCTCGGCCTTGTCATCCCTGCCGCGGGACCTTTTGGGCTTTCTGGCCTCGGCTTCATCCGCCGCCTTCATGGCATCGAGTGCCTTTTTCTTGTTGTCTTCCGCCATCACTGCTCACCTCCCTTCATATCGAAGTCGCCGCCTCCGGCGGTCTGCGTCTCATAAACGTCACGGTAGATAGTGTTATTGGCAAGGAGGTTGGCGGGCGTATCGAAACCGTCCACACAGCCTTCATTCATGACGATGACGCGGTCTGCATTTTCAACGGAGGAGATACGCTGGGCGATGATAATCTTGGTGGTGCCGGGAATGAAGGCAGCCATGGCCGCCCGGATCTTGGCATCCGTCGCTGTGTCGACCGCCGACGTGGAGTCGTCGAGAATGAGGACCTTGGGCTTTTTGATCAGTGCCCGGGCGATGCAGAGCCTCTGGCGCTGGCCGCCGGAGACGTTGGTGCCGCCCTGCTCGATCCAGGTATTGTACTTGTCGGGAAGAAGCTCGATGAACTCATCCGCGCAGGCCATGCGACATGCCTCGATGCACTCCTCCTCGGTGGCCTCGGGGTTGCCCCAGCGGAGGTTGTCGATGATGGTGCCCGAGAAGAGGACGTTCTTCTGGAGAACCACAGATACCTCGTCGCGGAGCTTTGTAAGGTCGTAATTTTTCACGTCCACGCCGCCTACCTTGACAGAACCCTTCTGCACGTCGTAGAGGCGGGAAATGAGGTTGACCAGGGAGGACTTGGCGGAACCGGTACCGCCGATGATGCCGATGGTCTCACCGGACTTGATATGGAGGTCGATGTCCTTAAGGACCGGCTCGCCGCCGCCCGTCCGGTAGGAGAAATCCACGTGGTCAAAGTCGATGGAGCCGTCTGCGATCTCCATGACCGGGTTCTCGGGATTGACGATGTCGGCCTTCTCGTTCAGGACCTCGGAGATACGCTGCACGGCCGCGGAGGACATGGTGACCATGACGAAGACCATGGACATCATCATGAGGGACATGAGGATGTTCATGCAGTAGGCCAGAAGGCTCATGAGCTCGCCGGTGGTCAGGGTGTTCTGGATGATCATGTGGGCGCCGACCCAGGAGATGACCAGGATGACCGTGTAGACAGTGCCCATCATGACCGGCATGTTCATGACGATGTTGCTCTCCGCCTTGACGAAGAGCTCGTAGACGTTCTCAGCCGCGCGGGCGAACTTGTCGTTCTCGTACTTTTCGCGGACGTAGGCCTTGACGACGCGGATGGCGTTGACATTTTCCTGGACGGACTCGTTCAGGGCGTCGTACTTCTTGAAGACCATGGAGAAGTAGCGGGTGGCCCGGCGCATGATGAAGAAGAGAAAGATGGCCAGACCGATGACCGCAATCAGGTAGATGCTGGCGATCCTGGCGTTGATGATGAAAGCCATGACCATGGCCACGATCATGGAGAAGGGGGCCCGGACGAACATCCGAAGCATCATCTGGTAGGCGTTCTGGATGTTGGTGACGTCCGTGGTCAGGCGGGTGACCAGACCCGAAGTGGAGAACTTGTCAATATTGGAGAAGGAGAAGGTCTGGATGTTGGTGAACATGGCCTTCCTTAAGTTCCTGGCGAAGCCCGTGGAGGCCTGGGCGCCGAAATAGCCGCCTCCCATACCAAAAAGGAGACCCGCCAATGCCAACCCCAACATGGCCATTCCGATGAGCAGGATATGCTTCATATCCCCCTTCTGAACACCGTTGTCAACGATGGAGGCCATGAGCAGGGGGATCAGGGTCTCCACCACTACCTCTCCGATCATCATGATGGGCGTCAGGATGGAGTCTCGCTTGAACTCCCTGACATGTGCCCCGAGCGTCTTGATGGCGCTCATACTGAATCTGCGTTCGTCTTCCATTACTGTACCTCTTAGAAATGAAATCAGCTCTGTATATTAGCCGTAACTATAATAATAACATACTTTAGGAATTTTTTCATGTCATCTTATCAGTATCTTCCAATTCGCCCTCCCCGCAGGCCTTTTCGCTCTTTCTCAGGGCGCTGGCCAGGGCGAGAATGTATGACTCCAGAGCCTTCCTGTGCTCCCGATCAAGCTTCACGTACTGTTCGATGAAAATCCGGCCGTTCTCGTCCAGGTCATAGGTCATCACCAGGTCGTCGAGCACCCTGTCCTTGTTCGATACCTCCATCTCTCCCTCTCCGGACTTGAGCCAGCTTTCAGACACGCCGAACTCATGGCCGATGAGTCTGGCCATGGTATCCGTCAGCGCGTTCTCATCGCGCTCTATTTTTGAGACGGCCGTCTTGCTGACGCCCAGGATCCTGCCGAAGCGCTCCAGCGTGAGACCTCTATGTTTTCGAACTTCCCGAACACGGCTTCCTATACTCATTTCATATTTCCTCCATATATAAAAAAATAGCATATGCCATACCTCTTGGCAACAAAAAGAGAAGGTGTGAAATGACCCGAAAGCGCCGGACAATCAGGCTTATCCTTTTTTATACGTTTTCTGCAGAGTCTTCCAAAAACATGAGATTTCCGAAGGTTCGGCGGCTTCCTCCGCCGGTGATAGGCAGTTGACAATATTTCCTTCATATACTAATATTACAATAAATTTGTGCCTGCAGTTTACAAATATACGAGGGGATATGGAATGCAGAATAATGATATGCCGGACAGGGAAGACCCCGGGCCGGATGCTCTGGAACTGGACCGAATTGCACACACGCTGAGCCTTCTGAGCCCCGAAGACCGCAAGCGCGCGCGGAAAGCAGCCACGTTGCTCAGCCGGGCGGCAGAGAACGGCGGTCAACTTACCGGCAGCGGGGATCCGGACGAGGAGGAGATCTGCCGGGCTCTATTGAATCAGCTTAAGGAGCTGTAAAAAACTGGGAATCAGGGACGGGGGTGAGACAGAGGGACGGTCCTTTTTACGCAAATCGAAACGATTTGCGTAAAAAGGACCGTCCCTCTGTCTCACCCCCGTC
>CAMONF010000050.1 GCA_946620335.1 uncultured Clostridia bacterium | reverse complement strand
CTCCCGATACTCCAGATGCTCTTTGAATTCCGCCAGCGTCCGGTCCTTGCCGAAATGGATCCACGGGGACTTCCTCTTCATGCACTTATCACAGACATTGGCGTCAGAGAGCTTATTATTGCCGAACAGTCCGATTTCCTCACCACAGACATCGCAGAACTTCTTCTGTATGAACTTGTCAAAAAGCCCCATAGAAAACCTCCTCTCTTCCTCTTGCTGTCATGAAAATGAACCCCTGCCGCCCATCCAGCCGGCGCGGGAGCCTTTTTTGTTCGTTACTCAAGTCTCTTCAGGAATCTATGCAGGCAGCGGAGTGCTGCTGTTTTCATTATATCTGAAAAACAGAAGGCTGTAAACGTGGGAATCAAGGGACGGAACTGGGAATCAGGGACGGTTCCTTTTCCCACTTTTTATTCTACGGAAAGCGGGAAACTGGGAATCAGGGACGGTTCCTTTTCCCACTTTTCATTTTATGTAAAGTGGGTAAAGGAACCGTCCCTGATTCCCAGTTTTCCTCTTATCCCATCATTCCTTCTCAGGAATATCGATCTTAATGCAGAGCTCCTCAAGCTGCTTGGGATCCACCTCCGTCGGGGCGCTGACCATGAGGTCGGAAGCGTCCTTGACCTTGGGGAAGGCGATGACGTCGCGGATGCTGTCGGAGGCTGTCAGCAGCATGGCCATGCGGTCGAAGCCGTAGGCCAGACCTGCGTGAGGCGGTACGCCATACTTGAAGGCCGTCAGCAGGAAGCCGAACTGCTCCTGGGCGCGCTCGGGAGTAAAGCCCAGGACCTCGAACATCTTCTCCTGGACCGTGTCGATGTGGATACGGACGGAGCCGCCGCCCAGCTCGACGCCGTTCAGAACGATATCGTAAGCCACGGCCCGGACAGAGCCCGGATCCTCGTCCACGTGGGCCCAGTCAGAGAGCATGGGCATGGTGAAGGGATGGTGCATGGCCATGTAACGTCCCTCCTCCTCAGACCACTCAAGGAGCGGGAACTCCGTGATCCAGACGAAGCGGAGTTCATTTTCGTCGTAGAGGCCAAGCTCCTTGCCCAGGGCAAGACGCAGAGCGCCCAGGGAGGCGCAGACCACCTTATAGGAATCCGCCGCGAAGAGAAGCAGGTCGCCGTTCTCGCCGCCCATGGCGGAAATGAGACCATTCATCTGGTCCTCGGTCATGAACTTGGCGAAGGAGGACTTGATCTTGCCATCCTCGCCGATGGCCACGTAGGCCATACCCTTGGCGCCGTAGGTCTTGGCGATCTCGGTCAGCTTGTCGATCTTCTTTCTGGGCATGCCGCCCTGGCCCTTCACATTGAGGCCACGGACATAGCCGCCACCAGCCAACGCACCGGTGAAGACGCCGAAGCCGCAGTCCTTGACAGCTTCGCCCACGTCGACGATGGGCATGCCGAAGCGGAGGTCCGGCTTGTCGGAGCCGTAGAGGTCCATGGCTGTCTTCCAGGGCATTTTCTCGATGCCGGAGGAGGCAATCTTTTCGGCAGCCTGGCGGGCAGCCGCGGCCAGCTCGGGCGCGAAGCCCAGCTCCTCGTAGATGGCCGGGATCCGCTCCAGGATGTAGCCCAGAAGCCTTGTGTTGACGTCCATGACGTCATTTTCATCGACGAAGGACATCTCCATGTCGATCTGGGTGAACTCCGGCTGACGGTCGGCTCTCAGGTCCTCGTCGCGGAAGCAGCGGGCCAGCTGGTAGTAGCGGTCCACGCCGGAGCACATAAGGATCTGCTTGTAGAGCTGCGGGCTCTGCGGCAGGGCGTAGAAACGGCCGGGATGGACGCGGCTGGGTACCAGATAGTCGCGGGCGCCTTCCGGTGTGGAGCCGATGAGGTCCGGGGTCTCGATGTCGAGGAAGCCCTCGGAGGTCAGGAAGTCTCTGACCAGCTGGGCCAGGCGGCTCCTGAAGATGAGCTTCTTCTGGAGCTCGGGCCTTCTGAGGTCCAGATATCTGTACTTGAGCCTCAGCTCGTCGCGGGTCTCGATGCCGTCCTGGACGTGGAAAGGCGGTGTCTGGGACTCAGAGAGGATCCTCAGTTCCTCGCCGATGACCTCCATGGTGCCGGTCTTTAAGTTGGGGTTCACAGCGCCGCCGCGCTTTTCGACAACGCCGGTCACGGCTACGCAGAACTCACTTCTCAGCGTAGCTGCCTTGTCCTGGTCATTTCCCTCGAAAATGACCTGCATGATGCCGGTCCTATCGCGCAGGTCGACGAACACGATGCCGCCCTTGTTGCGCATCTTGGCGACCCAGCCCATGAGGGTCACTCTCTGTCCGATCATATTTTCCGTGACCTCGCCGCAGCGGCAGGTCCTCTTCAATCCGTTCAGTGCCTCAGCCATTACTCTCACTCCTCGTTAGGTGTTTTTATTTATCGTCTGAAGAATTCCCTGATCTCGGCATACCCTTCCGCGGTCAGCTGATCCTTCTGGAACTTCCTGTTCTTCTTCATGATGGAGATGGCGACAGCCTTGCCCGCTGCCCTCGCCTCCATGGCCTCGCGGAAGACCTCCGTGAGCTTGTCCTCGGGCATGTTCTTCTCCACCAGGAAGGCTACCTTTTCCTTCTCGTCCGGGATGGAGAAACCGCGCTCCATGAGCAGCATGATGATCCGCTCGAAGCCGATGGAGAAGCCGACCGCCGGGGTGGGCTGGCCGGTGAACTTGCCGATCATCTCGTCGTAGCGGCCGCCGCCGCCCACGGATCCGCCGTACTCTGTCATGGCGATCTCGAAGATCGGGCCGGTATAGTAGCTCATGCCGCGGACCAGGGTCGGGTCGAAGGCGATGTTGAAGTCAGCCGTCTTGAGCGCGTCCACAGTGGAAATGATCTGCGGAAGGGGGCTGCCCTCCATGAGGGCTGCCTTGTCTGCATTTTCGTCGAACTGGGCAAGGTAAGCCGTGACGACCTCCTCCGGGTAGGACTCGAGGAGCTCGGCCCGGACGCCGTCCATGCCGATCTTGTCCATCTTATCCAGGATAATGAAGACCTTGTCGTAATCCTTCTCCTCAAAACCAGCCTTGGCAGCCATGGCCTTCAGGATCCTCCGGTCGTTGATCCGGATGGTGAAGTTCTTGAACTCGAGCCTCGACAGGGCCGTGGTGGTGGCCAGGATCAGCTCGATCTCCGCCAGGCAGGAGGGATCGCCCAGAATGTCGATGTCGCACTGGGTGAACTGGCGATAGCGTCCTCTCTGGGGACGGTCCGCGCGCCAGACGGAACCAATCTGCAGGGCCTTGAAGGGCGACGGCAGCTCGGAGGCGTGGTTGGCATAGTAGCGCGACAGGGGCAGGGTCAGGTCATAGCGAAGACCGCTGTCCGTGACAGCCTCCTCCGTGGTGGCCTGGCTCAGGTCCAGCTTCTCCCCGCGCTTTAAGATTTTGAAGATCAGCTTCTCATTCTCACCGCCCTGCTTGGACAGGAGGTTCTCGATGTGCTCCACCGCCGGTGTGTCGATGGAGGAAAAGCCGAACTCGGCATAGGTGCTGCGGATCAGGCTGATGGCATAGTTGCGGACGGCCATCTCCGCCGGCAGAATATCTCTCATGCCGTTCACCGGCTTTTTGATCATTGTCATGTCTCTTTATCTCCTTCCTTGCCGCTCACCTGGGCCATGACCCGGCGCAGGATGCCTGCGGTATTGTCTCCTATATTGACAGCGCCGCTCTCATCCACATGGAAGAGGGCTGCTGCCAGGTCTTCATTTTCAGCGGCCTCCCGCATGAGGGCCCGAATCTCAGGCACCTCTGTGAGGAGCTCGATATCCGATTCCGGGAACACCACCTGGTAGCTCGTCCCCACCCGGTGGATCACCCGCTGAAAAGCCAGGAACACCTTCATATCAAAATGGTCGATTTCCCCGATCATGAGGGCCATAGCCTCATCCATCGAAAAGCTCTTCCGGTATGGCCGGTCCGTCGTCAGTGCTGCGAACACGTCGCAGACCCGGATGATCCTGGACCCGTAGGGAATCCGCTCCCCGGCCAGATT
>CAMONF010000049.1 GCA_946620335.1 uncultured Clostridia bacterium | reverse complement strand
CGAATCCAATGCGGGCGGAGATTACGCCTACTACAGCAGAGTTTTCGGAAAGCCGGAAACCGTGCTCACGAGCAATGACAATCCGGAACAGCTGATCCTGAACATGCTTGCGGACGGGACGAAGATTCCGGACCTTTATCTGGCCTGCGGGTCCGAGGACTTCCTGCTGGCGCCGAACCTGCACCTGGTGGAATTCCTGAAGAAGAACAATGTGCCGCATATTTATCATCAGAGCCCGGGCGGCCACGATTACAACTTCTGGCTTCCCTACACGGAGCGGGCTGTCCGCTGGATGATCGGGGAGCCGGAGCTGGAGGAAAGTGCTGCGCGGGTCAGCGGAATGGTACAATAAAAACTCCCCTCAGACTGTAGCCAAAGTCCGGGATGAGATCCCGGATTCAGCCTGTAGACAAAGTCCGGGATGAGATCCCGGACTTTGTCTACAGGCTGAGGCAGATCAAGCTCTGCCTATTTTCCATGCCTAAATTAATCTATTCTCAGAAATAAGAACACCCGGAAACATACAATGGTATGTCTACCGGGTGTTTTTTCACTACATCATTTCCAAACAGCGTTATATAGTATGGGCAGAGAATACTATCTTAATGGTATTGGAACCCTCCCTAAGTGCCCAAAAGAGCCGTCCCTGAGTGCCAAAAAGAGCCGTCCCTGCGTCCCAAAAAGGACCTTATCCTCCTCTGTCTTCAATCATGACAGAATAAAGACAAAAGAGGCAAGATGTGAATGGTTGCGTTGGCGACAGCTGATATACAATACAATAAGATAAACGTTTGACCTGTATTGAAAAGATGCCGCGCAGCATCGTCATACAGAAGGACAACAAAAAGGAAGATACGTGGCTTCCGCAAAGGAGCGGACTGAACAGTTACACTGATCATCAACAGGAGGTGAGAAAATGAGTACCAATCGTTTATACGGAGTGGGAGAACCGCTGATTCAGAGACAGAGAGACCATGGCATAAATGCGGTAAAGGCACTTGATCTGGTAAAGGCGCTCGGCTGTAATGCATACCGCTCCTGGATGGACATTACGACAGTCCTCAAAGATCCTACCACGCCGGATCCGGAGGCCGTGAGAGAATACACAGCGCTGCTCGACAGAGCGAAGGAGCTTGACATAGAAATCACTTCCATGAGCAGTGAATGGTTCCTGCCCGAAGGCTGCAGACAGAGGAAAGGCTATGGAATGCCGGAGAGGGACCTGACGGAAGGCAGTCTCTATATGCAGGCCCTGGAGATGCTGGAGGAATCCTGGTGCACGATGGCCGGATTATTTCCCCAGGTAGATATCTGGGAAGTGGGCAATGAGTGGAACCTCAACATCTTTCTGTATCCGGACGGTATCATGGATACCCCGGGAATGAAGCCCTATACGGCCGATGAGAAAATGGACATTGCCGTCGATATGATGTATTACTCGGCAAAGGGCATCCGCAGGTCCGGCAGCAAGGCTAAAATCGCCTCATTTTCACCCGCACTGTCCACCCATGGACTGGGCGGAGATATGCCGGATTTTCTCCCGGTCATGTATGGCGTGGCCTGGACGCTGGACAAAATCTACACCCGCATTAAGAGCGGAAAATTCTGGTCGACCGATACGGACGATTATTTTGAACTGCTTGCCTGGCATCCCTACGTGTTCACCAACCGCGATGAGCCGGATCAGGACCTCTTCTGCGATGTGGATGAGCCGGACCAGCTCTGGAAGAGCTACAACGATGCGGCCTACAAGGTCATGAAGAAGTATGGGGACGGGCACAAACAGGTCGTCATGACAGAATCCGGCTTTACGGATTTCGGCAACCCGGAATGGGAAAAGAGATATGCGGGATATAACCGGAAGATGCTCGAGATCGTGAAGGACCTTCCTTATGTGAGGACGCTTCACAACTTCAGGCTCTTTAATGAGAATGCCATGTTGCAAAGAGCCGGAGTGGAGGACAACCAGATCGGTGGGCTTTCTGAGGTTTATTTCGGCATCTTCACGGATCCCGAAGAAGGCTGCAGGCCAAGAGCCAGAGCTTATGCGATCCAGAATGTGACGGGCAGCACGGCGGATCTTGTCGCTGTTGCGGACACAGTTTCTACAAACAAATAAGGGACACAAAACCGGTATACTTCTATATAGAACAATAAGTAGACTTTGATGACAGTAATGAGAAGCGCTGTCGGAATAACATGGGCTTTTACGGGAATGAGCAAGGGTAAATAATGCTGATTGATTCACGTAAGAGAAAAAGAGGGGAACGAGGCTGTCGAATAATACGATCCCAAAGGGGTGGCGAACGGATACCTTGAAATGAATAAAGCCGTTACATGCGTTGTTGCGAGTCGGAAGGTGCAATGGAAATAATAATCAAGGAGAAATTCTGTTCGGGTGGTTTAAAAAGGTGTGAAAAACAGCTATAATACAAGGTGTGAATATTGGTTGTCTGTAGGACGAACAACCGACAGGAGATCATTTCCAAAGGAAATATCTGCTCGCCGGTTGCATATTCTTTAGTCAATTGAATACTACTTGTATAAATATGGTTAATTGTAGAGGTGTTGGCTTGAGGATTATTCCGTCTGGAAAGACTTATTTAATCCACGACGAGCCAACACTTTTTTATGAGCAGACGCGATCATTACAGTCAACCCAGGATAAAGTGAGCCTTTATCATGCAGTGATATTTTTGAAGAAAAGAGTGCCGGATGAGGTATGCGCCTCTATAATCGAGAGGATTCTGTGATGGAATTACGAAGCTTCTCAAAAAGCCAAGGAGGTTGTCATGAAAAGGTGGATTTGGTGCGTGCTGGCGATGGTGCTGGCTTTGGCCGCGTGCGGGAAGAGCGAGGGCGGCCAGGGGGACCCGGAGCTGCTCCTGGGGTTCTCGCAGATCGGTTCGGAGAGCGCCTGGCGGGTCGGGAACACGAATGATATCCTGGCCCAGGCGGAGGCCTATCATATCGGCCTCATGTTCGAGGACGCCAAGCAGAAGCAGGAGAACCAGATCGACGCGATCCGGCGGTTCATCGCCTACAAGGTGGACGTGATCGCATTTTCCCCGATCGTGGAGGACGGATGGGACAACGTGCTCCTGGAGGCGAAAAATGCAGGCATTCCCGTGATCCTGGTGGACCGCGACATCAGCACCAGGGAGGAAGGGCTCACCACGTGCCTGATCGGCGCCGACTTTTACAGCGAGGGCGTGAAGGCGGGTGAGTATCTGCTCAGGAAGGCGGACAGCCTGGGACTCGAGCGGGGCAATATCGTGGAGATCACGGGCACGGCCAACTCGACGCCCATGCGGCAGCGGCAGGCGGGCTTCGCGGACGCGATCGCCGGGGACGGGCGGATCCACATCCTGGAGAGCATCGACGGCGACTTCATCAAGAGCCGCGGGGCGGAGTGCATGAAGATCCTCCTGGACAAATACGGGGATGAGATCGATGTGGTCTACAGCCACAACGACGAGATGACGCTGGGCGCCATTCCCGTGATCGAGGAGGCGGGGCTTGTGCCGGGGAAGGACATTGTCGTCATTTCCATCGACGGCGGGCAGGACGCGATCGACGTGCTGAAGCAGGGGAAGATCAACTGCATCGTGGAGTGCACGCCGCGGCTGGGCAAGGAGCTCATGGAGACCGTGCTCCGGCTCAGGAACGGCGAGGCGGTGGAGAAGACGATCCATCCGGACGAGCAGGTATTTTCGGACGAGCAGGATCTTTCGAATCTGGAGCCGAGGGGATATTGAGGAAATATGGAACGGGTCAGGAAAGAGAGAAGCATACTCGGGGCGATTTATGATATGAGCCACAAGCTGGTGCTGATGCTGGTATTTCCCATCATCATCAGCCTGGTTCTGATGCTCTTTTACGCCTGGCGGTACCACAGCGCCATCCTCAGGATGGGCAGGATCACGGAGCTCAAGTCCGTTGTCGCCGAGGATATTCCCGAGAAGGCCTGGAACATTGTCAGCGGAAAGCAGACGTTTCCCCAGAGCAGCATTTACAAAGAGATCATGGAGGTAAATGAAACCATCGAGGAGGTCACCGCCCGGACGGCGGAGGAGAACCGTCTGTCCCTGATCGTGGCGGGGCGCACCATGGAGACCCTCCAGAACTATATCGACAAGATCCGGGACAACATCTCCCAGGGGGTGCCCGTGGTGGAGAACGAGGCGGTCCTGGCTGAGGTGCGGGGCGTGGCGGCGCTGGTCGACAGCATGCTGAACGACTACATCGCCCTCGAAATCACGTCCACCGCCCGGATGAGCGAGCGGCTGCAGATCATCACCCTGGTCACGGCCGTCATCGAGGCCCTCATCGTAATCATCGCCATGCTGGTCAGGAACCGGTCCATGAAGGCCACGGCGGCCCTGGTTCGGGAGCCCATCGAGAAGCTTGAGGAGGTGACGGCGGTGCTGGCCGACGGAACCCTGGACGCCAGAATCACGGACACCGAGGTCGTGGAGCTCAGGAACCTGACCCGGGAGGTCAACACCATGGCGGACCACCTGGAGGCCATGATGAAGAAGAGCGAGCAGGACGCGAGGCGCCTCCGGAAGGCGGAGCTGAGGACCATGCAGGCGCAGATCAATCCGCATTTCCTCTACAACACCCTGGACGCCATCGTGTGGAAGGCCGAGGCGGGGCGCTCGGAGGAGGTCATCGGGCTCACGAGCTCCTTAAGCGACTTCTTCCGAATCAGCCTGTCCTCCGGCGCCGACTGGATCCCGCTCAGCCAGGAGAAGAAGCATATCGAGGGGTACCTGAAGATTCAGCAGACCAGGTACCGCGACATCATGCGGTACGAGATCGACATACCGGATGAGATCGGGAATTACTACATATTGAAACTGCTTCTGCAGCCCATCGTGGAGAATGCCCTCTACCACGGGATCAAAATCAAGCGCGGCGGCGGGACCATCTTCGTGTCGGCCAGGGAGAGCAGCGGCTGGCTTGATTTCTCTGTGCGGGACACGGGCCTTGGCATGACGGAGGCGCAGCTCAGGGAGCTGGACAGCCGTCTCAAGGAGGAGACGCCCATGGTCAGCGACCGGGGCGGCGGCTTCGGCCTGGTAAATGTGAACATGCGGCTCCGGCTCTACTACAACGAGCCGGAGGGCCTTACGATCAAAAGCGGTCCGGGCGGGACGGAAGTGAGCTTCCGGGTGCCCTGCCGGACCAAGGAGGAGATCTACGAAAATGAAAGTGTTTCTGGTTGACGATGAGATCGTGATCCGGGAGGGGATCCGGGAGTCATTTCCCTGGGAGAGGACTCCGTATACGCTGGTGGGCGAGGCGCCGGACGGCGAGATGGCGCTCCCGATGATCCGCGACACCAACCCCGACATCGTGATCACGGATATTAAGATGCCCTTCATGGACGGGCTGGAGCTCTGCCGGAGCCTCCGCGCCCGGATGCCCTGGATCGGCATCATCGTCCTGAGCGGCTACGACGAGTTCGAGTACGCCCGCCAGTGCATCCAGCTGGGCGTCCGGGAGTACCTGCTCAAACCGGTCAACTCGGCGGACCTCAAGGAGGCCCTCGACAAGGTCAGCGCCCAGATGCAGGAGGAGAGAAATGCACTCGCCCACGCCTCGAGCCTCCGCGCCCGCATGGGAAATGACGACAAGCTCGTGAAGGAGAAGCTGGTGGGCTCCCTCTTCACGGACGAGGCTGCGGAGGCGGATGCCGCCAACGTCATCCGGCAGCTGTCTGCCATGGGTTGCCCCCTGCCGGCGCCTTGCTACGTCGTCATCGACGCGGCCTTTGAACCGGCCGGGAAGGGGCAGGAGGCCATCGGCATTTTTACGGACACCGTTGAAGGAGGCGTTCTGGCTTCCCCCGGCCGGGTCGGAACGAGGCTGCTGGTCACGGGTACGGCCAATGAGGACGCGGAGGAGAAGGCGTACTCTCTGTCCTCCTCCATCGCCCAGGAGCTGGAGCGCGCCGGGTGCGGCAAGGTCCGGATCGGGATCGGGGAGATCGTGGATTCTCCCGAGGAGATCCTGCGGAGCTTCCGGAGCGCCAGGCATATCCGGCACCTGCTCGCGGAGCGCAGGGAGGAAAATGCGATCATTCTCGGCGTCCGGGAGATGGGGGAAGTTACGGATGAGATGCCGGCCGTGATAAAGGAGGCGCTGGTCTTCATTTCCCAAAACTGCCAGAATCCCAACCTCCTGCTGCAGGACGTGGCGGCGGCCGTGAACATGAGCCGGAGCCGGTTCTCGGCGGTGTTCTCCCAGTGCACGGGGAAGACCTTTACAGAGTACCTGCTCTCCCTGCGGCTCGGCAAGGCAAAGGAGCTGCTGCGGACGACCGGGGAGAAGACTTCCCACATCGCCTACGAGGCGGGGTACAACGACGCCCACTATTTCAGCTATATTTTCAAGAAAAATACGGGTATGACGCCGTCGGAATACCGGGCTCAGTACCATAATCAACCGGAATAGGACGATTCTTAACCGCGGCGCTTTTCCGGCGGAAAATGCGGTAAGATTTTGAACCAAGTCGGAAAGAGCCTTCATTTACTCTTTTCGGTCCCCGGGCTATCATAGTGGCAACAGGAACCGAATGGTTACCGCAAGGTAAATCAAAAAGGAGGAAATGAAGGTATGAAAAAGATCAGTGCATTGTTACTGGCAGGCGTATTGGCGATGAGCTTCGCGCTCAGCGGCTGTGGCGGCGGAAGCAGCAGCGGCGGCGGCGCTCCGGCGGCTGAACCGGCCAAGGAAGAGGCATCCGGTTCGATTACGGTCGGCGTTGTCAACAATCCGCCTTCAGAGTCCGGCTACCGCGAGGCGAACGTCAAGGATATGGAAGCAGTCTTCTCGGCCGACAACGGCTATGAGCTCAAGACCTTCTACAGCCTGAAGAATGACGAGCAGCTGCAGGCCGCGCAGGGCTTCATCACAGAGGGTGTCGACTACCTGCTGATCTCCGCGGCGGAGACCACCGGCTGGGACGACGTTCTGAAGAGCGCCCAGGAAGCCGGCATCAAGGTTTATCTCTTTGACCGTATGATTGACGTGGATGAGAGCCTCTATGAGGCGGCCGTCGTTTCCGACATGAGCGCTGAAGGCAAGCTGGCCGTCGACTGGCTGCTGGCCCAGGAGCTGCCGGAGTACAAGGTCATCCACATCCAGGGCGCCATGGGCTCCGACGCGCAGATCGGCCGTACCGGTGCGCTCGACGAGCAGTTCGCCTCCGGCAAGATGACTAAGGTCGTCCAGCAGACAGCCACCTGGGACGAGGCCGAGGCCAAGAAGATTGTCGAGTCCGTGATCAACAGCGGTGAGAGCTTCAACGTCATCTACGCCGAGAACGACGGCATGGCCAAGGGCGCTGTGGCGGCCCTCGACGAAGCCGGTATCACCCACGGTGTCGACGGCGACGTCATCGTCATGGGCTTCGACTGCAACAAGTGGGCTCTCCGCGAGCTGCTTGCCGGCAAGTGGAACTATGACGGCCAGTGCTCACCCTTCCAGGCGGCAGTCATCAGCGACCTGATCAAGGGCAACACCACCGCTTCCGCGAAGAAGATCATCAACGAGGAGAAGGGCTTCGACGCGAAGACAATCACCCAGGAAGACATCGATACCTATGGCTTAGGTGAATAAGTAAGTTATGTGAGACCGGAAAGGCGTAGCTGGGGGGACCGGCTGCGCCTTTTGTGTGAGGGGAAGCGGGTTTTTGAGAATCAGGGACGGTCCTTTTTTCTCAAAAATCGTATATTTTTGAGAAAAAAGGACCGTCCCTGATTCTCAAAAACAGGAGGAGAGGCTGTATGCTGCTGGAGATGCGTCATATCAATAAGTTCTTTCCGGGCGTGAAGGCCCTGAGCAATGTGGATTTCACCCTGCGGCAGGGCGAGATTCACGCGCTCATGGGTGAGAACGGCGCCGGAAAGTCGACACTCATCAAGGTGCTGACCGGCGTCTACGAGAGC
This sequence comes from uncultured Clostridia bacterium, assembly GCA_946620335.1. GTDB lineage: Bacteria > Bacillota > Clostridia > Lachnospirales > Lachnospiraceae > Chordicoccus. The sequence continues at coordinate 1,918 of CAMONF010000049.1, read as the reverse complement.
GACGGCGGTGAGATCACGGTAGAAGGAAATAAAGTCACGATCCGGTCGCCGCAGGATGCCCAGAAGAACGGGATCAGCACGGTCTACCAGGAGATCACGCTGTGCCCCAACCTGACCGTGGCGGAAAATATGTTCATCGGCCGCGAGGGCGGCTTTCTGGTCCGGCAGCGGGACTACGAGAAGCGCGCCGAGGGGCTGCTGAAGGAGCTCGGGATCCCGGCCAGGAGCACCCAGCAGCTGGGAGACTGCTCCCTGGCGGTCCAGCAGATGGTGGCCATCGCCCGGGCGGTGGACATGAAGTGCAAGGTCCTGGTGCTGGACGAGCCGACCTCCTCCCTGGACGACAAGGAAGTCCAGGTCCTCTTTGACCTCATGAGGGACCTGAAGAGCAGGGGGGTGGGTATCATTTTCGTGACCCACTTCCTGGAGCAGGTGTACGCGGTCTGCGACCGGATCACGGTCCTTCGCAACGGCGAGCTGGTCGGGGAGTACCTGACGGAGGACCTGCCGCAGGTCAAGCTGGTCGCGAAGATGATCGGCAAGGACCTGGAGGAGCTGCAATCCTTCGGCGGTGCGGAGGAGAAGCACCTGGAGGAGGAGGATATCTTCTACGAGGCCAGGGGGCTGTCCTCCGGCGAGGCGCTGCCCTTTGACTTCAGGATCCACAAGGGCGAGGTGAACGGATTCACCGGCCTTCTGGGTTCGGGGCGCAGCGAGAGCGTGAGAGCCGTCTTCGGCGCGGACAAGGTGACCGGCGGCAACGTCACGGTGGGCGGAAAGAGTGTGAAGATTACGAAGCCCATCGACGCCATGAGGAACGGAATCGGATATCTGCCGGAGGACAGGAAGCGCGACGGCATCATCGCGGACCTGAGCGTGCGGGAGAACATCATCCTGGCGGCCCAGGTCATGAAGGGCTTTTTCAGACCCATCAGCCGGAGCGAGGCAGAGGCCTTCGCGGACGAATACATCAAGATATTGAACATTAAGACGGCCAGCCAGGAGACGCCGGTCGGGTCCCTGTCCGGCGGCAACCAGCAGAAGGTCATTCTGGCCAGGTGGCTGCTGACCCACCCCAACTATCTCATTCTGGACGAGCCGACGCGCGGTATCGACGTCGGGACCAAGCTGGAGATCCAGAAGCTGGTGCTGAAGCTGGCGGAGGAGGGGGTCGCGGTGACCTTCATTTCCTCGGAAATCGAGGAGATGCTCCGGACCTGCTCCAGGCTGATCGTCATGCGTGACAGGCATATCGTCGGGGAACTGACAGGCTCGGACCTGAACGAGGCCCAGATCATGAGGACCATCGCGGGAGGTGAAGCGGCAAATGAAAAAGACAGGTAACAATATCTTCCGGGGCGGGCTCGGCCAGCTCACAATCCCCGTCATCGCCATCGCCCTGCTGGTGCTCTTCAACCTGATCCGGGATCCGTCCTTCTTCAGCGTCGGCATCACCCACAACAACGACGGGAACGTCGTGCTGGCGGGCAACCTGATCAGCATCATCAACTCCGCCAGCGAGCTGGCGGTCCTGGCCATGGGCATGACGCTGGTGACGGCGGCCTGCGGCGGGCAGGACATCAGTGTCGGTGCGGCGGCGGCCATCGCGGGCAGCACCTTTGTCAAGGTCCTCAAGTCCGGCGGATCGATCTCGCCGCTCACGGTGCTCCTGGCCTTCCTCGCGGCCTGCGTGGTGGCCATGCTGTTCGGGTGCTTCAACGGAACGCTGGTCTCCATTTTCAATATCCAGCCGATGATTGCGACCCTGATCCTCTACACCTGCGGGCGGTCCATCGCCTACTGGATCAACGGCGGCGCGACGCCGCCCGTGTCGAGCCCGATCATCAATGGAATGGGCAGCCTTATCCCGGGGATTCAGGGGCCGAGCCGGGGGCTCATCGTGGGGGGGGTTGCGATG
>CAMONF010000048.1 GCA_946620335.1 uncultured Clostridia bacterium | reverse complement strand
TCTTGCCGATGCGCGTGGCGTCGCCGACGGCGCGCATCTGGGTGCCCAGATGGTCCTCGACGCCCTTGAACTTCTCGAAGGCCCAGCGGGCGAACTTGACGACGACGTAATCGCCGTCCGGGACGTACTTGTCCAATGTACCGTACTTGCCGCAGGGCAGCTCGTCCAGGGTGAGGCCGGTGGCCAGCTTGGCGGAGACCAGGGCGATGGGGAAGCCGGTGGCCTTGGAGGCCAGAGCGGAGCTTCTGGAAGTCCTGGGGTTGCTCTCGATGACGATGATCCGGTCGCTGACCGGGTCATGGGCGAACTGGACGTTGGTGCCGCCGATGACGCCGATATGCTCGACGATCTTATAGGCCTGCTCCTGGAGCCTGTCCATGACGCTCTGGGAAATGGTGAGCATGGGGGCGGTGCAGAAGGAGTCGCCGGTGTGGACGCCCATGGGGTCTACATTTTCAATGAAACAGACCGTGATCATGTTGTTCTTGGCGTCGCGGACGACTTCAAGCTCCAGCTCCTCCCAGCCGAGGATGGACTCTTCCACCAGGACCTGGTGGACCAGGGATGCCTGGAGACCGCGGGCCATGACGACCTTGAGCTCTTCCTTATTATAGACAAGACCGCCGCCGGCGCCGCCCATGGTGTAGGCGGGGCGGAGGACCACCGGGTAGCCGAGCTTCTCGGCGATGGCCAGGCCTTCCTCGACGCTGTAGGCTACCTGGGACCGGGCCATCTCGATGCCCAGCATATCCATGGTCTTCTTGAACTCGATGCGGTCCTCGCCGCGCTCGATGGCGTCGACCTGGACGCCGATGACCTTGACGTTGTATTTATCCAGGATGCCTTCCTTGTAGAGCTCCGCCGCCAGGTTGAGGCCGGACTGGCCGCCGAGGTTGGGCAGGAGGGCGTCGGGGCGCTCCTTGGCGATGATCTGCTCGACTCTGGAGACATTGAGGGGCTCGATGTAGGTGACGTCGGCCATCTCCGGGTCGGTCATGATGGTGGCAGGGTTTGAGTTGACGAGAACGATTTCGTAGCCCAGGCTTCTTAAAGCCTTGCAGGCCTGAGTGCCAGAGTAGTCGAATTCGCAGGCCTGACCGATGATGATGGGGCCGGAGCCGATAATCAGGACCTTATGGATGTCTGTTCTCTGTGGCATGTAGTTCCTCCTGTATTTTGCGTGAAGATAACTCTCTTCAAACCTCTTGCTTCCGCGTAAGGCCGGGAGCCGTGGAGCATTCACTCGGAATACCGGGCACCTGACTGCGGTAAAGGGAAATCACGGGGTGTGAGCTTTCCCTTTTTCAACCCTATATTTTGCATCAAAACAGGTGAAATGAAAAGAAAAAAGTGGTCCTGCGGGGTGAAAACGGCGTTTTTGACGACAAAGCCTGCCGGGAGGGCACCTAAACTGACGGAATTGTGCAGATGCCGGAGACCGGCAGGGACAGTTCCTGAAAAAATGGCGGTCCTGCGAGGGGATGAGCGCGGGAAAATATGCAGGTTTATTTATAAATATGCATAAGATACGAACATTATGAATAAAATCCGGAGACATATTTAAAAACATGCATAGCCTTCAGCGCGTCCGGTAGAGGAAGGCGAGGAAGTCGAAGGCGAAGCGGTTGTTGTCCACAGACCGCTCGCCGCAGTCGATGACGTCGACGTGGTCCCTCATTTTTCCGACGAAGTCGGCCATGGGGCGGCCGGGTAGTTTATTGATTCTTTTTAGAGAACGTCTGAAAAAGAGGTCCAGCCGGGCGTGGATCTCGATCTCGGCGGCCAGGGAGGCGGCTGTTATTTCCAGAGGACGTCCGAACTCGGCCTCGTAGAGGGTGCGGAGTTCTTCTGCCAGGGCCAGGGACGCCTTGCCGCCTTCCGACATGGTTTGGAGCAGCTGCGGGGTGGTGCGGACGCGGACCACCTTGTCTTCGAGGGTGTATTCGATTCCGCCCGGGGTCTTTCTCCAGATGCGTGCCATAGATGGTCTCCTTTCATAGTGGAGTTGCAGTGGCCAGATACCTCCCGGCCGGACCGGACTGGCCGTCTCGGTGGAAACAATGTCGGACTGGGCGGCCAATGGCAGCGCTGATAGCGCTGGAGGTCCGATTAGGCAGGGGGTTTGTTCTCATTTTACCAGAGCAGGCGAGGGCGGCGAAAGAAAGTTTTAAAAAAAGAGGGACTTTTGATGACTATTAGTTCAGGTCAGTGTATAATAGTTTAAACGAAAAGAAACTCCTTAACGGAAAGTGACACATTATTCATGGAAACGGAAAGGATGAACTATGGACGCATTACAGGCAATCAAGGAAAATAAGACCGCGCTCGGCATCGAATTCGGCTCGACAAGAATCAAGGCTGTTCTGACGGACCTCGGCGGCAATGTTCTGGCCGTGGGCTTCCACGATTGGGAGAACTCCCTGGTGGACGGCCTGTGGACATACTCGCTGGAGGAGATCCACGCCGGACTCCGCAGCTGCTACAGCTCCCTCAGGGAGAGCGTGGCGGAGCGCTATGGTCTGACCCTCACACGGGTCGGCGCTATCGGCATCAGCGCCATGATGCACGGCTATCTGGCTTTCGACAAGGCCGGCAACCTTCTGGTGCCCTTCCGCACATGGCGGAATTCCAACACCCAGCAGGCGGCGGACGAGCTGACGGAGCTCTTCCAGTTCAATATTCCCCTTCGCTGGACCATCTCCCACATTTATCAGTGCATTCTGAACGGTGAACCCCATGTGAAGGACATCGATTTCGCCACCACGTTGGATTCCTTTATCCATTGGGAGCTGACCGGCGAGAAAATCACCGGCATCGGCGACGCGGCCGGCATTTTCCCGATTGATTCCAAGAAGCTGGACTACGACCAGGAGATGGTCGACAAGTTCGACGCGCTGATCGCTGACAGAAAGCTGCCGTGGAAGCTGCGCGACATCCTGCCCAAGGTCCTTGTGGCTGGCGAGCAGGCAGGCGTGCTGACCGAGGCTGGCGC
>CAMONF010000047.1 GCA_946620335.1 uncultured Clostridia bacterium | reverse complement strand
ACTATCCTAATGACATTGGGACGGTTCCTTTTCCCACTTTTCGCAAAGTCGGAAGATGGGGGGGGGAAAATGGGAATGAGGGACGGTTCCTTTTCCCACTTTTCGAGAATCGAAAAGTGGGAAAAGGAACCGTCCCTCATTCCCATTTTTCGAGAATCATTGATTTTATCCTGTTATATGGAAAAATGTCGGGCGGCGCCCGTTGGCTTCCGCCCCTTTTTGCGCTATAATCACTCTGTTATGGGTATGATCAGGAAAGGATGACTTGCGATGGAAAAATCTTACTGGCTCTGGTATCCCGGAGATATGGAACTCTATTATGCCATGAAGCAGAATTTCAGCCGCGTCGAGCGGGGGCTGCCCTGGCCGGCATTCTGGAAGGCGGAAGGCTTTCATCACCGGGTCGTCTTCATGAGACACTACGAGCTGCAGGAAGCGGCCGCCTTCACGGTGTATTCAAAGGCCGGCGGCTACGTCTATGTGGATGAACGGAAATACCCCTTCGCAAGGCCCATCTGCCTTGAGAAGGGCAGCCATGACATCCGGATCCACTGCGGCCGGATCGACGCCTTTCCTGCTGTCTATATCGAAGGCGACGTGATCCGCTCGGACAAAGGCTGGCTGGTCTCCGACTATGACCGCCCGGAGGCGCCGGCCGGCATGAACGAGGCCTTCCGGGACAGGGAGGCGGATCCGGACACCTGGCATTTTTCTGAGAAAATATATGAACCGGTCAGCGTGACGGAGGAAGGCGACGGCTTCCTCTACGACTTCGGCATCGAACTCACGGCTGTGATCGAGGCGGAGGACACCCTGCCCGGCACCATGATCTACTGCGGCGAGTCCAGGGATGAGGCCCTGGACACCGTCCACTGCTACCAGCCCTGTCCGGCGGACGAAGCGGGCAGGACGGAGAGGTGCGCGGTGCGTTTTGTCTTCATTTCCGGGGAAATGAGGACCGTGCTCGCCATCCACCAGTATGTGGATATCCCCATCCGCGCATCCTTCGAAGCGGAAGATGAGCGGCTGACGAAGATCTGGGACGTGTCCGCCAGGACGTTGGCATTGTGCAGCGGCATTTTCTTCATCGACGGCATCAAGCGGGACAGGTGGATCTGGGGCGGCGACGCCTACCAGAGCCTCCAGCTCAATCCCTATCTTTTCGCCGATCCGGACATCGACCGGAGGACACTGACGGCCCTCCGGGGCAATGACCCCATGACGACCCATATCAACACCATCGCGGACTACAGCATGCTCTGGCTGGCCAGCGTCTGGGATCATTTCCGCTATTACGGGGACAGGGAATACCTGGCGCTCATGTATCCGAAAATGAAGACCCTCATGGACTTCCTCCTGGGCCAGCGCGATGAGCAGGGCTTCTACATCGGCCGGCCGGGCGACTGGCTCTACATCGACTGGGCCGATTTCGACCGGGAGGGCCCGCTGGGGGCCGAGCAGATGGCCTTCGCCGGCTGCTTTATGGTCATGAGCCGGGCGGCTGCAGCCCTCGGGCTCAGGGAGGAACATTTCCGCTACGAGACGGGGCGGCAGGAACTCATGCAGGCTGTCCGCAGCGCCTTCTGGGACGAGAAGAAGGGCGCTTTTGTGGATTCCTTCGTGTCGGGCAGGCGGCGTGTGGGCCGGCAGACCAACATCTTCGCCCTGCGCTTTGAGGTCGCTAACGCCAGGGAGCGGGAGAGCATCTTGGAAAATGTCATTCTGAACCCGGAAGTCCCGCCCATCACCACCCCCTACTTTACCTTCTACGAGCTGGACGAGCTGGGCAAGGCCGGCAGGGTGGATGCCCTTTACGAGCGGATGACCGCCTACTGGGGCGGCATGCTGGACCGCGGAGCGGCCACCTTCTGGGAGGAGTTCGATCCGGAGGCGTCGCCTGAGGGCCAGTACGACATGTACGGCGACCGGTTCGGCAAGAGCCTGTGCCATGCCTGGGCGGCCAGCCCCCTCTACCTGATCGGGCGGTATTTGGTGGGCCTGGAGCACACATGGTCGGAGGAGACGGGAGCGGGCTTCATTTGCAGACCGCATCTTTCCTACCTGGACGGCCTCAAGGCCGTGTTCCCGGTGGCCGGCGGGAAGAACAAGCTGGAGATCCGCTGCCACGGCGGCATCCTGGCCGTCTGCACGGACGCCGAGGACGGAAGGATCGTGGTCGGCGGAAATGAACTCCTTCTCTGCCCGGACAGGATCTACAGCCTCAATTGCCGGGCGGACTGAACTGCGCCGCCGCATATACAGGCAGATATCATATACGACACTTAAGAGTTTACAGGAGAGAGCAACAGGCTCCTTGACGGGATTAATTTGTATGATCAGAGTTGCCATTGTAGAAGACGACGCTATATTTTCCCGGCAGCTGAAGGACTATCTTCAGCGGTATGCCAGAGAGAGCGGTCACGAATTCTCCATCACCTGCTACACGGACGGAGATGAGATCGTAGAGAAATACACGGCAGAGCTGGATATCATCCTCATGGATATCCAGATGACCTTCATGAACGGCATGCAGGCGGCCGAGGAGATCCGCAGGATGGACGAGGAGGTGTCCATCATCTTTGTCACGGGCGCGCCCCAGTTCGCCATCCGGGGATACAAGGTGGGCGCCATGGATTACCTCGTGAAGCCCGTGGAGTACTATGCCTTCTCCCAGTCCATGGCGCGGGCCATCCGCCGGATCCCGGAAAAGCGGGAGCGCTATATCACGCTGAACATCCACGGCGGCCGCATGCTGGTGAATGTGAACAGTATCCGGTATATCGAGGTCTTTGACCACAATCTCGTTTTCCACACCCTGCGCGGGGATTTTGAGACCAAGGGCACTATGAGCGCCATGGAGGCTGAACTGGCGGAGGAGAGTTTTTACAAATGCAGCAAGGGCTGCCTGGTCAACCTCCGGTATGTGGACGCTGTCATGGGCAGCACAGCCGTGATCGGCGGGGACAATCTTCAGATCAGCCGGGCACGGAGGAAGGGCATGATGGATGCCCTCAATGAGTATATGGAGAAGGTCGGGCTATGAGTTTTTTTGACAGGGTGCCGGACCTCACGCATACACCCGGCATATATTATGCCGTCTCCTACTGGCTCTACAGCATGTTCTTCATTGTCATGAGCGGAAAATGGCGGGGGAGCAGGTGGCGGAGGGGCCTGACTTCATTTTTAGGCCTCCTGGGCCTTGGCGTCTTCATGGTCATCACGGATTTCAGGCCAAAATGGACCTTTATCCCCCTCATGGCGGTCATTTTTACCGGCATATGCCTCTTCATCGGTTTATCCTGCGAGGTGAATCGCAGACAGGCCGTCTATCTGGGCATAAGAGGCTTCATGATGGGCGAGTTCGCGGCCGCCCTGGAGTGGCAGCTCTACTACTTTTTTCTGACGCAGATGGGGCTTCCCCTCAACATGGGGATCAACCTGGTCTTCATGCTGGTCATACACACGGTCGTCCTGCTCCTGACCTGGTCACTGGAGACCCGGTTCGGGGGCTGCGGTGAACTGGAGCTGACCCTTCCCTTTATGGGTACCGTCTCGGCCATCTGCCTCATCGCCTTTCTCTTCAGCAACCTCAGCTTTGTTTTTAACAACACGCCTTTCAGCAGCCAGTACCCGGCGGAGATTTTTATCTTAAGGACCTTGTCCGACCTGCTCGGGGTGGCGGGACTTACCGTCTGCCATATTCTGGCGGTCTACAGCCAGGAACGGCAGCGGACGGAGTCCATCGAATCCATATTGAGTCTTCAGGACGAGAATTACCGGCTGGCCCGGGAGAGCGTCGCCATCGTGAGCCGTGAATACCATGACTTAAAGCACCTGATCAGCCGGATCCGGACCTGCCCCATCGATGAGGAGACGGCCCGCTCGCTGGACGCCATGGAGGAGCAGATCCGGAAGTTCGAGGCCTTCAGCCAGACCGGCAACCGGGTCCTCAGCACCATCGTGACCTCCAAGCGCATGGTCTGCCAGCAGGAGGGCATTTCCCTCCACTGCGTGGCGGACGGGAAAGCCATCTCCTTCATGGAGCCCACAGACGTCAGCGCCCTCTTCGGCAGCATGCTGGACAACGCCATGGCGGCGGTCCGGCAGCTGGAAAATAAGGACCAGCGACTGATCCGCCTCTCCGTCTCAAAGCAGAAACAGTTCGTACGGATCAGCCTCATCAACCGTTTCGAGGGCAAGCGGGCCTTTAACAACGGACTGCCCGTCGCGGATGACCGCGCCCGGCGCCTCTCCGGCTTCGGCGTCAGGACCATCGGGAGTATCGTCGAAAAGTACGGCGGGTCGGTCCGCATGGAGGCGGAGGCGGGGTGGTTCAAGGTGAATATATTGCTGCCGATGGGCGGCGGGGGGTGAATTAAGTGGGAATCAGGGACGGTTCCTTTTCCCAGTTTTCTTTGAAAACTGGGAAAAGGAACCGTCCCTGATTCCCACTTTT
>CAMONF010000046.1 GCA_946620335.1 uncultured Clostridia bacterium | reverse complement strand
TCTTATTTATTATAATGAACCGGGAGCGTATTTGGGGGGAGGCAAGTGAGGAACTGGGAATCAGGGACGGTTCCTTTTCCCACTTTTCATAAGGTGGAACGTGAGAAACTGGGAATCAGGGACGGTTCCTTTTCCCACTTTTCAAAGAAAAGTGGGAAAAGGAACCGTCCCTGATTCCCAGTTCCCATTTTCCGCGTCAAAAAGTGGGAAAAGGAACCGTCCCTGATTCCCATTTCATTTCACTTCTTCACTTATTCTGATAATTCTTCTCATCCGTCTTCCGGATCAGCGCCCTCTTGATCTTGCCGCCGACAGTCTTCGGCAGCTCATCCACATATTCCACAATACGCGGATACTTGTAAGGAGCGGTCAGCTTCTTGACGTGCGTCTGAAGCTCCTTGGTGAGCTCGGGCGACGGCGTGTAGCCCTTGGCCAGCACGATGGTGGCCTTGACCACCTGGCCGCGGATGGGGTCCGGGGCACCGGTGATGGCGCACTCAACGACCGCCGGGTGGGCAATCAGAGCGGACTCGACCTCGAAGGGTCCGATGCGGTAGCCGGAGCACTTGATGACGTCGTCGTTGCGGCCCACGAAGCGGTAATAGCCATCGCTGTCGCGCCAGAGGACGTCGCCGGTGTTGTAGCCGATGCCGCCGAGCTTCTCCTCGGTCAGCTCCGGGTTCTTGTAGTAGCCGGTGAAGAGGCCGACAGGCGGATGGTTCTTGACGTCCATCATGGTGAGGGAGCCTTCTTCACCATCCTCGCAGATATTACCGTCCGCATCCAGCAGCTGGATGTCGAACAGGGGATTGGGCTTTCCGGTGGCGCCTTCGATCGGCTCGAACCACCCGCTGCCGAAGGTGGCGATCAGGACCGGGCCTTCCGTCTGGCCGAAGCCCTCGTAGATCTGGTGGCCGGTCAGCTCCTTCCAGCGCTTGACCACCTCCGGATTCAGCGGCTCGCCGGCCGTCGCGCAGTGGTGCAGGGCGGAGAGATCGAACTGACTCAGGTCCTCCTGAAGCATGAACCGGTACATGGTCGGCGGCGCGCAGAAGGTCGTGACCTTGTACTGCTCCACCTTGGAGAGGAGGTTCTTCGGATTGAATCTGCCCACCATGTCGTAGGCGAAAATGACAGCACCGCACAGCCACTGCCCGTAAATCTTGCCCCAGCCGAACTTGGCCCAGCCGGAGTCGGAAACGCTCATGTGCAGGCGGTTCTCCTCCACATGCTGCCAATACTTGGCCGTGACGATGTGGCCCAGGGGATAAGCGAAGTTGTGCTGGACGAGCTTGGGCATACCTGTGGTGCCGCTGGTAAAGTAGACCAGCATGACGTCGTTCCACTTGGTGGCTTCCTCGCCGGTCGGGCGCTCGAAGACATCGGAGCACTGATCGAAGGCGTCGTGAAGCCTCTCCCAGCCTTCTCTCGGCTCTCCCACCAGGAACTTGTACTTAAGGGAGGGAATCTCGGGAGCAGCCTGCTCCGTCTGGCTGACGACGAAATCATCATCCACACAAATGATGCCCTTGACAGAAGCCGCAACGCCGCGGTAAACGATATCCTTCTTGGTCAGCTGAAGGGTGGCCGGAATCAGAATGACGCCCAGCTTGTGAAGCGCTGTGGCGCAGATCCAGTACTCCCAGCGGCGGCGGAGGATCATCATGACCACGTCGCCCTTCTTGAAGCCCAGGCCCTTCAGATAGTTGGCCACCTGGTTGGAGCGGCGGCTGATTTCCGTAAATGTGAAGGTATGTTCTTCATTTTCCTCGTTCACCCAGACGAGGGCCCTCTTGTCCGGCTCCTCCTTGGCCCAGGCGTCCACAACGTCGTAGCCAAAGTTGAAGTCCTCGGGCACGTTGATGGTAAACTTGTCTCTGAACTCCTCGTAGGTCGGGAATTCGATCTGGGGGAGGTATTTTTTCAGTAAGTAGTCCAATGTTGCTGCACTCCTTTTCTGTAAAACTCAGGGAGCGAATCCCTTCGCTCCGAAAAACCCGTTACTCGGCGATCACTGTCAGGAAACGCGCCTTCACGTCTCCGCCGCAGCGCTGTCCGTGCGGAATGGTGGGATTGAAGTAGATCGAATCGCCGGGGTTCATGACAAATTCCTTGTCACCAAGCGTGACGATGACCGTTCCCTCCAGGACCAGGTTGAATTCCTGTCCCTTGTGTGTGATCAGCTTGGCCACTGCGTCCGTGGGCTCCAGGGTGACCAGGAGTGGCTGCATGATCTTGTTTGCATAGCGGTAGGCCAGGTCCTCGAAATGGTACTCCGGGTTGCGGTTGATGACCTTGCCGCCGCCCCTGCGGATCATGTGGTAGGTATCCAGCTTGGCGCTCTTGCCGGTGACAAGCTCGGTAAAGTCTACCTTGAACATATTGGCGATCTGGTAGATCACGCTGATCGGAACGTCCTTGCCGTTGGCCTCGTAGGAGGCATAAACCTCAGGGGTCAGTTCCAGTTCCTTCGCCAGTTCTTCAATCGTATAGTCGCTGACTTCTCTCAGCTCTCTCAGCCTTGCGCCGATCTCGTTGTAATCGTCCATGGTTATGTCTCCTTTCCGGAACACTTTCCCATTATTATATATCGCTTCGCCGGCAAATGAAAGCAACTTTCAAGGCTTTCCCTGACGAAAGTCACGATAATATGGGGGATTTTTTATGCATATTTCTGGCAAAAGGGCTTTATTTTCCGGGAAAGGCGCCCCGGCAGACCCCTGGTGACTTTCATTTTCCGCGCCGCCGGGGGGCCTCCTCTACAATATGACTATAAGGACCCGCTGTAAAAGCCCTGCCGAATGTGGTATGATGGTCTGCAGAACACCCGAAAAATGCAGACACACTGCGCGCGGCGCGCATGACAAAAGGCTGTCCCAGAGACAGCCGGAGGATATTATGAGCGATAAGACCTACAAGAACCTTTTCGACGACGGCTACACCACCTATCACGATGACGGCAGCAAGTCGGTGACCTACCAGAACGTCTTCGACGACGGCTACACCACCTACCACGACGACGGCTCCAAGGCCCAGACCTACCAGAACGTCTTCGACGACGGGACCACCACCTACCAGGCCGACGGAACCAAATCCCAGACCTACCAGAACGTCTTCGACGACGGCTACACCACCTACCATGCGGACGGGAGCACTTCCACCACATACGGCAACGTCTTCGACGACGGCTACACCACCTACCATACGCCGGGCTACTCCGCCGGCCACGCGTCCGGCTATGCCGCTTCCGGCAGCACCGGCCCCAGCCGGGCCACCTACGGGTACGGCGGCACCATCACCTACATCCACAAGCCGGGGGTCGTCGAATACATCTTTCTCATCCTCTTTTCGGCGGCGGCCGGCGCGGCGGTCTGGTGGTACACCACGGAAATGCCCGTCATTCCCCTGGCCTGCCTTGCCGTCGTCCTCCTCGCCAGCATGGTCCAGCGGCGGAAAAATGACATCCACCGCCAGTCCGTCTGGTACGTCTGGGCCATGGTCATGACCACCCTGACCGGCTTCTATATGGTCCAGCACAAGACGGCCGGACCGGGTGAGATCCTCCAGCAGATTGCCTTCTTCCTCATGCCGCTGGTCTTCATTTTGATCATGCTCTTCGTCTGCAGCTACGCGACCGAGGACTCCAACGACGGCTTCCTGGCGGGCTTCTGCGTGATCCTGGTCATCATCTCCTGGTTCATGACCATCTACAGGAATTACGGCAATACCGGCTACACCCACCTCTTCCAGGCGGTCCAGGACGTGCTCTTCATCATCGTCCTCCTGATTGCCCTCGTCAACCTGATTCGCGCCCTCTTCAGCTGCAGGATCTCCTTCTTCGTCTTCTTCATGGCCGGCGGCTGCACCTACCTGCTGGCCAGAGAGCTGACTGACTTCTACGGCTTCCATCTTCTCGGAGGACTGATCGGGAGCCTCATCGGGAGACTGATCTCATCCATCGGATAAAGACCGGCGGTCTGACTGCCGCCAAAAAATCTGCATCATAAGCAAGGGGCTGCCTGATTTGGCAGTCCTCTTTTCTGTTCTTTTTTAATCCCCTGAAATCTTTTTTCGGATTGGCCTCTCCCGCACCCGATTCAGCAATCCTCCCCGCCTGTCTCCTCAACATACTCCTCCAGAAACCTCTCGAGAAATGTATGCCGCCTCTCCGCGATCCGCCTCCCGTGGGAATCAGGGACGGTTCCTTTTCCCACTTTTCAAAGAAAAGTGGGAAAAGGAACCGTCCCTGATTCCCAGTTTCTCACCTTCCTTAGAAAAGCGGTAAAAG
>CAMONF010000045.1 GCA_946620335.1 uncultured Clostridia bacterium | reverse complement strand
CCTTCCCGGAGGAGAAGATGGGTGTCATGTGCATGAGGGACGGCAGACCGTCCGTCATTGAGTACACCGAGCTCACCGACGAACTGAGAAATGAAACCAACGAGAAAGGCGAACCGGCCTACAACTTTGGCGTCACGGTCAATTACCTTTTCAACCTTCGCGAGGCGGAGAAGGTCATGAACGGCAGTTTTGCCCTCCACATAGCCCGCAAGAAGATTCCCTGCATAGACGAATGCGGCGCAGACGTCACGCCGGAGGAGCCGAACGGCATCAAGTTCGAGCTCTTCATTTTTGATCTGCTGAGCCGGATGCCGGGCTGCCTGCCCGTGGAAGTGGTGCGGGAGCAGGAGTTCGCCCCGGTCAAGAACCGGACAGGCGTCGACTCGGTGGAGAGCGCCAGGCGCCTTCTTGAGATGAACGGAATCCTTCTGTGACAGAAGGCTTCGCGCCATAAAAAAAGGGCCTCACGGCCCTGTCAAATACAATGAGGAATGAATATGGAAGATAAAAAAGTCGCACTGCTCATCGACTCGGACAATGTGTCCGCCAAATACCTGAACGGTATTTTCGATGAGCTTGCCCAATATGGCACCATCACCTACCGGCGGATCTACGGTGATTTCACCAGCCACAACAATGCCAAATGGAGTGAGAAGCTCCTGGAGAGGGCCATCATCCCCATCCAGCAGTTTTCCAACACCACCGGCAAGAACGCCACGGACTCCGCCCTGATCATCGACGCCATGGACCTGCTCTACACCTCCAATGTGGACGGTTTCTGCATCGTCTCCTCCGACAGCGATTTCACCCGTCTGGCCAGCCGCCTGCGCGAGTCCGGCAAGATGGTCATCGGCATGGGAGAGAAGAAGACGCCGGATTCCTTCCGGGCGGCCTGCACGGTCTTCACCGAGCTGGAGAACCTGCTGGAGAGCGAGCACACGGCCACCAAGGGCGGTACAGATCGGGAGACCATCCAGGCCGATATCATCAACATCATCACGCAAAATGACAACAAGGGCAAGACCACCGGCTCCGGGGAGATCGGATCCAAGCTTCAGAACAAGTATCCGGATTTCGACATCCGGACCTTCGGCTACACCCAGCTGTCCAAGTTCCTGGAGGATATGCCCGGCATCGAGGTGATCAAGGACCACCACGCCATCACGGTGGCCATCAAGGACGAGGCCACGGAGGCCGACATGGTCGGCAGGTCCATCGTCGAGCTGGTACGCAAGCGGGGCGGCAAGCCCATCGCCATGGCGACCCTTGGCCAGGAGATCCGCAAGTCCAACCCCAACTTCAACGTCCGGCTTTACGGTTACAGTACCCTTTACAAGTTCATCGAGAGTATCCCCGAACTGACCATCAAGGGCAGCGGGGCGGACCGCAAGGTGGTCTACGCCGGCGGCCGGGGTAACTACTGACGGCGTGAGGGTTAAAAAATGGGAATGAGGGACGGTTCCTTTTCCCAGTTTTCAAAGAAAACTGGGAAAAGGAACCGTCCCTCATTCCCATTTTTCACCTTCAGTCCTGCTCACGGAAGGTGATGTCCGTATCAGTCATGGAATCGATGATGGCCAGGGACTTGACGTCGATGCCGCGGGCCCTGAGCTCCTTGCCTCCGTCCTGGAAACCCTTCTCGATGACGATGCCCACGCCCTCTAAGGTGGCGCCGGACTTCTCGATGATGTCGATGAGGCCGTTCACGGCGCAGCCGTTGGCCAGGAAGTCATCGATAACGAGAACGTGGTCCTCCGGTCCCAGGAACCGCTTGGCAAGGATCACGTCATAGACCTTGCGGTGGGTGTAGGACTGGACCTTGGTGGTATACATGTCGCCGTCCAGATTGATGGACTGGGCCTTCTTGGCGAAGACTACTGGCGCGTTGAAGTACTGGGCCGTGATGCAGGCGATTCCGATGCCGGATGCCTCGATGGTAAGAACCTTGTTGATGGGTTTGTCTGAAAAGAGCCGCTTGAATTCTTTGCCGATCTCGTTGATAAAGGCAATGTCCATCTGGTGGTTGATAAAGCTGTCGACTTTGAGGATCTGGCCGGGGCGGACCTGACCATCCTTCAGGATTCTCTCTTCCAGTGCTTTCATATTAAGGCGGTTCCTCCTTGACTCCTGTGAATGAAATGCCTCGTACAGAATTAACGTTTTGCCGGCTCCCTGCCGGGTGAGAACATTCTACAACGAAATTCGGGGCTTGACAATATCAATAGATTAAAAGTGACAAAGGCTGGCGGAGCTTTTTGTGCGTCTTTGACGAAGTTCGGAGGTACTCAGAGGGAGTGAGCTCGGAAATATGTGACTCTCAGGCACCGCTCCACCTGAAAAACTGGTGAAAACATGGATGATTGTCCAATCAAACAGGCATAGTGAACTAAATAACAGAGAAAAATTTGTGTAATATTGACAAGTGAGGTCGGCGGTTGTAAGATGCGCTCAGCAAGAGGGGAAGCGATGGATGCTTCCGCGAATGCTGTCATGTCGGAAAAGAAAGGAGTGATTCTGATGACTGACTACACAATCAAGCTTTCCACAGGAGATGTCAAAGACTTTGTCCAGCTGACGGACAGGACTCCCTGCGACGTGGATCTTCTGGATAACCGCTACGTGGTGAATGCGAAGTCGATCATGGGTGTGTTCTCTCTGGACCTCTCCGGGTCACTGACGCTGAGGATCTACGGTATGGATAAGAATTACATCGAAGCGGTCAGGAAATATTTTGTGGAAGTAAATGCAGCCTGAAGGGCTGTGGGAATAGCAGTGTGGAAAATGGGAATCAGGGACGGTTCCTTTTCCCACTTTTCGCAGAGCGAAAAGTGGGAAAAGGAACCGTCCCTGATTCCCATTTTCTGGTGAAAAATCCTTCTCCGGCAGGTATACTGTAGGTATGAGTACAAAGCACAATGTGGGGACAACTGAATCAGGGAGAATCGTCAGGACCTCGGTGCGGTCTATGGTGGAATTCCTGCTGCGGAGCGGGGATCTGGATACCCGGACCGGCGCCGGCGTGGACCGGGAGGCCATGCTGGCCGGCGGTCGGATCCACCGCAAGCTCCAGAAGGCGGCCGGCAGCGGGTATCAGAGCGAGGTATCTCTCAGCGAGGACAGGGACTGCGGCGGCTTTGCCATCCGGGTGGAGGGCAGGGCAGACGGCGTTTTCAGCGAGAGCAGAAAGCTGGCCCTGGCCCACCTCTCCGCGGAAGACCCGGGCGGGCACTGGGAGCAGGCCAGTTTTGACGCATCCGGGCTTATGCCGGACGCAGTGAACGGGGCTCCGGAAGAGACGGGGGAGAGCGCGAACGCTTCTCTGAAGCTTGAGGAAGCGGATGGGCAGGCAGCCCCGGCGGAAGCGGATGGGCAGACAGCCCCGATGGAAGCGGATGGGCAGACAGCCCCGGTGGAAGCGGATGGGCAGCCAGCTCTGGCGGAAGCGGATGGGCAGGCAGCCCCGGTAGAGGCGAATGGGCAGCCGGCTCCGGCGGATGCGGAAGATCCTTCACGGAAGCCCGCATCGAATCCTGCTTTCCCGGATGCGCTGCCAGTGATTTTGCCGGAGACGGCCGATCTGGAAGGTCTCTCCGACGAGCTTCCCGCCTCCATCACCTTTATAGATGAGATCAAGGGCGTTTATATGGATGTCGACCGGCTGGAGGGTCCGGTACCGGTCCACCTGGCCCAGGCAGGCTGCTACGCCGCCATTTATTTAAAGAAGGAAGGGCTGCCGGTCGTCGGCGTCCGCATGACCTACGCCTCCCTGGAAAATGAACGCACACGCGCCTTTTATTTCCTCTACACAGCCGACAGGATCCGCGCCTGGTACCAGGCTCTGACGGGTCAGTATGAACGGTGGGCAAGGCGCCAGATCGAGTGGGAGGCGGTGCGGAATGCCTCCATGGGCGGGCTCTCCTTCCCCTTCCCCTACCGGGAAGGCCAGAAGAACCTGGTCGCTTCGGTCTACCGGACCATAACGGACAGGAAAGAGCTCTTTCTGATGGCGCCCACCGGCGTCGGCAAGACCATGGCAGTGGTATACCCGTCTGTGCGGGCTGTTGGGGCCGGCCTTGCCTCGCGGATCTTCTACCTGACGGCCAAGAACCAGACCATCACCGTTGGCTGGGAGGCCCTGTCTATCCTGCGCTCACGGGGACTGCGCCTCAAAGCGGTCGTAATCACCGCCAAGGACAAGATCTGCCCCTACGCGGAGCCCAGCTGCAACCCGGAGGACTGCCGCTATGCCCGCGGCCATTTTGACAGGGTGAACGACGCCGTATTTGCCGCCCTTCGGGAGCAGGATTTTTTTGACAGGCCGGTCATATCCGACCTGGCCATGAAAGCGGAGGTATGTCCCTTCGAATTCTCGCTGGACCTTTCCTCCTTCGCCGACGCCATCCTGGGCGACTACAACTATGCCTTCGACCCGAGCGCGAGACTCAAGCGGTTCTTTGGGGAGGGAGTCAGAGGGGATTATATCCTTCTGGCGGATGAGGCCCATAACCTTTTGGACCGCGCCCGGGAAATGTACTCCGCTTCCCTGGTCAAGGATGAGATCCTCACGGCCAAAAAAGTGGTCAAGGCAAGGAGCAGGAAGGCGGAGAGGGCTCTTGAGAAGCTCAATAAGGAAATGCTGGCCCTGCGCCGGCAATTCGAGGCAGCCCGAACCGTATCCTCTCTGTGCCCTTAGGTGGCCACGTCGAGTCCTGTGTCTTCGGGCTCAATCTCTAGAGAGATATT
>CAMONF010000044.1 GCA_946620335.1 uncultured Clostridia bacterium | reverse complement strand
GTGGTCGGAATTGACGCCTCGGATCCGCTCGATCTCTGCCTTTGTCACCGGCTGCCGGTAGGCAATCACCGAAAGAGTCTCCAGCATGACGTCCGTGAGGCGAGGCTTTCTGGGCTGGAGCTCATAGCGGATCAGCGCTCCGTAGTAGTCCTTCCGCGTGCACATCTGCACCGCGTCCTCGAGGAGAATGATCTGCACGCCTCTCTCCTCCCCTGCCCAGGCATCCCTGAGGGCCTCTACCCGTTCCCGGACAGCTTCCTGCGGCAGTCCGAACACCTTGGAGAGGTCGCCAAGGGCCACCGCCTCCCCGGTCGCAAAGAGAATGGCCTCTATGGCCGCCTCGACCTTTTTGGGGTCATCGGTATAGTCCAGCACGATATCCTGTTCATTGGTCTCCGCCATAGGCTCCTCCTTCCATCGTCACTGCCTCGTCCTCGAAGAGCTCCGATTCGATGTTGACATGGGCCAGGTCCGCGCCGGGCACCTCCTCGATCATGATATCGCTCCCGGTCTCCTCCTGCACGGCCTCGACGATACCGTATTTCATGAGCTCGAGAAGGGCCAGGAAGGAGACAATGGTCTGCATTTTGCTCTTCTGGCGCGTCATGAGCTCGCGGAAGGAGAACCGCTTCTTCTTTTTCGCGAAATTGGCCAGTTCCGTCAGCTTGTCGGAGAGGCTGACCTCCTCCTGGCGGATCGTGCCGAACCGGCTGCGGATGGGGTCCAGCTTCTCCTCCTGGCGCCGGAGCACCGCGTCGAAGATCTCGTGGAGGCGTTTCAGAGTCAAATCCCCCACCAGCTCGTCCAGGTCGACTTCCGGCCGGTAGGCCCGGACCTCCCCGGGCGTCGTATCCGGCTTGAAGACCACATGGGAGGCGTCCTCCATCATGTCCTTCAGCTCGTAGGACATGGCCTTGTAGATCTTGTAGTCGAGGAGCTGTCTGACCAATTCCTCCCTCGGGTCGATCTCCTCGCCCTCCTCGTCCACCTCGGGCGGCAGCAGCATCTTGCACTTGATGGAGATGAGCTCCGAGGCCATGACCATGAATTCGGACATGAGCCCCAGATCCTCCGTCTGCATCTGCCGCACATAGGCCAGGTACTGGTCGGTGATCTCCACGATGGGGATGTCAAAGATATTGATTTTATTTTTCTCGATCAGCCCCAGGAGCAGGTCCAGGGGGCCGTCGTAGACTTGCAGTTCAACATTCAGCGGCATGGCCATCCTCCGGCACCAGGTCGATCACCACCATCTCGTGGGGGTTGAAGACCCGGATGGGTATATTGTGGTCGCCGAGTCCGCTTGAGACCACCAGGTGGCGGCCTTCGGCGAAAAAGTGGCCGTAGCCGTATTTGGGAAATGCAAACCCGTAGGGGTTCAAAAGCGCCCGTCCCGAAATCGGTCCGCGGATGAGGCCGCCGTGGAAATGACCGCACACGCAGAGGTCCGCGCCCCAGTTCATATAAGTCCTGGCGAACTGGGGATTATGGGCCAGCAGGATGTTGAAGGCCTCCTCATCCGGACTGCCGGCGAACCACCACAGCTTTCTGAGCTTAAGGCGCGGCAGGCGGAACTTTTTGTAATAGGGAAGCGGAAGCTCGAGCCCGAAGATCCTCAGGTGATTGCCGGCTATGTCCACCGTCTCGCTGCGGTTGTTCATGACGTGGACGCCCGCCTCCCGGATGGCCGTCAGGAAGTCCCTGTATTTATTTTCGTATCCTTCTTTGTAATACCTCATCCTGGTCTCGTGGTTGCCGTTGGCGAAGTAGGTCGGTGCGATGGCCGGAAGGGCCCGCATGACCGTCACGGCCGGTCCGATGCCAGCGTCCGAGCGGCCCACCATCACGTCGCCGCCCACTAAAATGAGGTCCGGCGCCTCCCGCCGGATCTCATCGAGGAGGACGCGGTTGTCCTCACCGTACTCGGCGCAGTGAAGGTCGGAAAAATAGACGACCCTCAGGGGCGCCTTGAGCCCCGGCGAGGCTGCCTTATAATTGATCACGACGAATTCGTCCCGGGATGCGAAGGGACTTTCCATGCTGTTCTCTCCTTCATCAAATATCCCCGGTGCCAGAGCACCGGGGATAACTGGTATCTCAATTATACTTTCTCTTGCGAGCAGCTTCGGACTTCTTCTTGCGACGGACCGACGGCTTCTCGTAATGCTCGCGCTTGCGGATCTCCTGCTGGATGCCCGCCTTGGCGCAGCTGCGCTTGAAACGCCTTAAGGCGCTGTCAAGGGATTCATTCTCTTTTACGATGATACCTGCCATTAACCTGATTCACCTCCCCCTACACCTTTTGGGGCTATTTTTCACAAATGCTATTATAACCAAAGTGTTCCCTGCCGTCAATGACAAAATTTATAATTTTGCCCGGGGCGGGTGCCCGCAGCTCTGCCCTGAAGTGTAACGGCATTCCTGTGCTGTACCTGACCCATCCCCATGCAGGTGAACACTGAGTTCCTTATGTCAGCCGATCTGGGCTTTGATGACCTCGACGGCCTTGTCAAGGGCAGCGCTGATCTTGGAGGGATCCTTACCGCCGGCCTGGGCCATCTGGGGTCTGCCGCCGCCACCGCCGCCGACGACCTTGGCCGCTTCGCGGACGATGTTGCCGGCGTGGGCGCCCTTCTTGACGGCCGCGTCGGAAGCCATGACCATGAGGGAGACCTTGCCGCCGTTGTCGGAGGCCAGGACGATCACGCAGTCGCCCAGCTTCTCCTTGATGGAGTCGCCGAGGTCGCGGATGCCGTTAGGATCCACGTCCTTCAGGGCGCGGGTCACGACCTTCACGCCGCCGATCTCCTTGGCGTCGCCGGTCACGTCGCCCAGGGAAGCCTGGGCAGCCTTGGCCTTCATGGACTCGATCTCGCTGTTCAACGCACGGACCTCCTCCTGAAGCTTGACGGCATGCTCCACCACATCCTTGGGGTTGGTCTTCAGGGCATGGGCGACCTCTTCCAGAGTCTCCTCCACGCTCCTGTAATACTCGAAAACGTTGGCGCCGGTCAGGGCCTCAATTCTGCGGACGCCGGCCGCGACGCCGGACTCGCTGACGATCTTGAAGGCCTGGATCTCGGCCGTGTTGGCGACGTGGGTGCCGCCGCAGAACTCCTTGGAGAAATCACCCATGGAGACGACGCGGACCTTCTCGCCGTACTTCTCGCCGAAGAGGGCCATGGCGCCGGTCTTTCTGGCCTCGTCGATGGTCATGACGTCGGTGCGGACCGCAAGGCCTGCGCGGATCTCTTTATTTACCAGGTCCTCGACCGCACGGATCTCCTCGCGGCTCATGGGCTTGAAGTGGACGAAGTCGAAGCGGAGCCTTGCCGGGGAGACGTAGGAGCCCTTCTGCTCGACGTGGTCGCCAAGGACTACCTTGAGGGCCTTCTGGAGCAGGTGGGTGCCGGAGTGGTTCTTCTCGGTGCTGAGACGGCCGGCCTCGTCGACCTTGAGGGTGAGCTTGTCGCCCCTGCGGATCACGCCGCTGACGGTCACACCCATATGGGCGATCTTGCCGCCGCCGACGCTCTCGGTGGTCTCGACCTTGAACTCGCCTTCCGGACCGCAGATGACGCCGGTGTCGCCGACCTGGCCGCCCATGGTGGCGTAGAAGGGAGACTTGGCGGTGATGATGGTGCCGCGGTCGCCTTCGGCCAGAGCCATGGTCTCCTCACCGGTGGACTCCTCGGTGACCTCAGTGGTCAGGATGAGGGCCTCGCTCTCGTCGCACAGGGTGTCATAGCCGGTGAACTCGGAGGTGATGGAAGTATCCAGGTGGTCATAGACAGTCAGGGTCTTGCCGCTGTAGTTGGTGGTCTTTCTGGCACTTCTGGCGCGCTCCTTCTGGGCCTGCATAGCGGCGGCGAAGCCTTCCTCGTCGGCGGTGAAGCCGTTGTCCCTGAGGACGTCCTTGGTCAGGTCGAAGGGGAAGCCGAAGGTGTCGTAGAGCTCGAAAGCCTTGTCGCCGGCCAGAACGGTCTCGCCCTTTGCGCGCATCTCGTCCATGTCGTCGGCCAGCAGGCGGATGCCCTGGTCGATGGTCTTGCCGAAGGCAGCCTCCTCGGACTGAAGGACGGCGTGAATGAAGGCCTCCTTCTCGCCCAGCTCCGGATAGCCGTCCTTGGAGGTCTCGATGACCGTCTTGGACAGGTCGGCCATAAAGTTGCCCTCGATGCCGATGCGTCTGCCGGCCAGGGCGGCGCGGCGGATCAGGCGGCGGAGGACGTAGCCGCGGCCTTCATTTGACGGCGTGATGCCGTCGGAAATCATGAATGTGGCGGAGCGGATGTGGTCCGTGATCTTGCGGATGTCCACGTCGACGGCAGCGTCTTCCTTGTAGACCTTGTGGGCCAGCTCGCCGACCTTCTCGCGCAGGGCGCGGATGGTGTCGATGTCGAACATGGAGTCCACGTCCTGGACAGCAACGGCCAGTCTCTCAAGGCCCATGCCGGTGTCGATGTTCTTCTGCTTCAGGGTCGTGTAGTTGCCGTGGCCGTCATTCTCGAACTGGGTGAAGACGTCGTTCCAGATCTCCATGAAACGGTCGCCTTCGCTGCCGGGATGGGTGTCATTTTCATCGGTCATGTACTTCTCGCCGCGGTCATAGTAGACCTCGGAGCAGGGGCCGCAGGGGCCGGCGCCGTGCTCCCAGAAGTTGTCCTCCTTGCCGAAGCGGTAGATCCGCTCCTCGGGAACGCCGATCTCATCGCGCCAGATGCTATAGGCCTCGTCGTCCTCCAGGTAGACGGAGGGATAGAGGCGGTTGGGGTCCAGGCCGACCACGTCGGTGAGGAACTCCCAGGTCCAGTGGATGGCTTCGCGCTTGAAGTAGTCGCCGAAGGAGAAGTTGCCCAGCATCTCGAAGAATGTGCCGTGGCGGGCGGTATGGCCGACGTTGTCGATGTCGCCCGTGCGGATGCACTTCTGGCAGGTGGTCACCCTTGTCCTGGGCGGCTTCTCAGCGCCTGTGAAGTAAGGCTTCAGCGGGGTCATGCCCGCGTTGATGAGCAGGATGGAATTGTCGTTGTGCGGGACCAATGAAAATGACTTCATGGCCAGATGTCCCTTGGACTCCATGAATTCCAGGAACATTCTCCGCAGCTCGTTAACGCCGTATTTCTTCAATGTTCTTCTACCTCCAAACATAATAGCTCTTGGCAATCGGGAGATGCCCGCGGCACTCTCCTCTTCCCTCCCCCCGGCGGCCGCCGCGCATACCGCCCGGCCCCGGTCTTCGGGAAATAAGACCATGCCCCGCTGCCCAGGTCCCCCAAGGGCTCCTGATGGAACACAGCAGGACCGGCCGATTCCCGAAGGATCGCCGGTCTTTGGCATAATCAGCAAGTATTATATGCCATCTTTCCCAAAGATGCAAAACAATTATGGAAAAACAGCAGGTAAATTCAAGGTTAATTCGCAATGTCTGTCTGTAGCAGCACTTAGCAACGCCTGTTGGACACGGGAAAAGGTGGAAACACCTTTCTTCGGATCACGATCGACCGGCCTTTTCAGTTTTTGCGGACCATAGGTCATTCACAGATCTGTAGGCCGCGTCACTTCCTCATGGCGTCGGCCGCCGCCGTAG
>CAMONF010000043.1 GCA_946620335.1 uncultured Clostridia bacterium | reverse complement strand
GCCCAAGGGCCTGACCGCTTCCACCGGTATGGACGCTCTGACCCACGCTATCGAAGGCTACACCACAGCCGCTGCCTGGGAACTGGCCGACACCCTGAACCTTGAGGCCATCAAGCTCATCGGCAAGAACCTCCGCAAGGCCGTTCAGAATGATCCGGACGGACGTGAGGGCATGGCTCTGGCGCAGTACGTCACCGCTATGGCTTACTCCAATGTCGGTCTCGGCATTGCCCACTCCATGGCGCACACCCTGGGTGCCGTTTATGACACACCGCACGGCGTTGCCTGCGCTATGATGCTCCCGATCGTTATGGAGTTCAACGCAGAGGCTACCGGCGACAAGTTCAAGTACATCGCTGAGGCTCTCGGCGTGGACACCACCGGCATGGACCAGGCCGCTTACCGCAAGGCCGCCATCGACGCTGTCCGCCAGCTCTCTGTCGACGTAGGCATTCCCACCAAGCTGGAGAAGCTCAAGGAAGAGGATCTGCCCTTCCTGTGCGAGTCCGCTGCTGCCGACGCCTGCGCACCGGGCAACCCCAAGTTCGCCACCCTGGCCGACTTCGAGGCTATGTTCCGCAAACTGATGGTGTGAGAAACGCTTGTAAAAGCGTGAAATGAACGTTTGGGAACCGGGGACGGCTCCTTTTGGAATCAGGGACGGTTCCTTTTCCAGTAAACTGGAAAAGGAACCGTCCCTGATTTCAAAAGGAGCTGTCTCTGATTCCAAAGGAGCCGTCCCCGATTCCAATAGGCCTCCTGCTTCCCACTCATTCCTCTTAAGAAAAATTTATAAAACTCTTAGCCTGAAACAGTTGCCGTTTTGCCCGGTTAATGGTACTGTAAAGGGTAACCAGGCTCTGGGGAGAGCTATGGATCGTTAAATAAAGGGGTTGATTTCATGAAGAAGAGAATAGTAATACCGCTTATCACGGTGCTGGCGCTTCTCGGCGCGGGCGGCGGTGCTGCGGGCTATCTGTACATGCAGGGACCCAAGGCCCAGACCATGGGCATTGGCCTGGCCGGCCCGACCATGGAGGCTGCGCGGAGCCTTTACCAGAAAGGCTATGAGGAGTACAAGGGCGTTTACCTTCCGGGCACTACCATCAACGGGGAGGACGTTTCCGGTATCACGCCCGCGGCCTACCTGGAACAGACTGTGGCCACTGCGCGGCAGGGTGAATTCACCATGACCGGCAGAAATAAAGTCAAGGAGGTCATCCAGCTGACGGATGTCATCGCGGATGTGACCCTTGAGACGCCGCCTGAGGACTTCCTGAGCGAGGAGGAGCTGCGGCTCTGGCCGGTCTCCATCCACGAGAAGAGGGCCTATGAGGACCCGGTCACGGTGACTTTTGACCCGGACAAGATTTCCGCCGCCGTGAAGGCTTCGGTCTTTGTAAAGGGCGAGGGCATCACGGATCCTCAGGATGCCTACTTCACAAAGACGGAGGAGGGATTCGTGATCGTTCCCGAGAAGGAGGGAACCAGGATCAAGCTCAAGCGGACCATCACCCTGGTCACCAAGGCCATCAATGCGGGTAAGAAGTCTCTCAATCTGGACAAAAAGAACTGCTACCGGACGGCCGCTGTGAAGAGCGACGATCCGACCCTGGTGAGTCTCTATGAGCAGGGGCAGAAGATCCAGTCCACTGTCATCAACATGGATATGACGGAAGCCACGGAGACCTTTGACTGGTCCGTCTTCGGACCCTGGGTCGACTGGAACGGGACCGAGTTCACTCTGGACGACGCGGCCATGAAGACCTACGTCAATGAGCTCAGCAAGAAGTACTGGACCTACCAGACCCAGCGCGACTTTGTCACCCACGACGGCAAGTCCATCAAGGTGGGCGGCGGCGAATCGGACACCTACGGCTTCTGGCTGAACGTCGACAATACGACGGAGCGGCTCAAGAATGCTCTGACCACCTGGGAATCCAAGGATATCGCGGCTTCCTGGCGGACCAACGCCATGACCAGGAACAAGACCAACGGCGATATCGGAAGCACCTACGTGGAAGTCAGCATTAAGGAGCAGCACCTGTATCTCTTCAAGAACGGTAACCAGGTATTTGATACGGACGTCGTCACAGGTACGGCTTCTGATCCCAATCGGGCGACCCCGACCGGCGTCTTCTGCATTCTGAACATGCTTCGCGACCACACCATGAGAGGAAGCTACGGCTCCGAGTTCTGCCATTATTTCATGGCATTCACATGGACAGGCTGCGCCATCCACGACGCCCCCTGGCGGTCCAACTTCGGCGGGACCATCTATCAGAACAGCGGGTCCCACGGCTGTGTCAACTCTCCGCCCGCCAAGGCTGAGGAGCTGTTCGGCCTCGTCTACACCGGCATGCCGGTGATCGTGTATTGAATATAAAAAGTGGGAATCAGGGACGGTTCCTTTTCCCAGTTTTCAAAGAAAACTGGGAAAAGGAACCGTCCCTGATTCCCACTTTTTATATATTCGGAAGGGTCAGACCGGCTCAAAGCGGGCGGCCAGTTCCTCAAAGCTCTCACCGCCGAAATCGCTGAAGCCGCTGATGAAGATGAGGCAGGCAAAGTTGCCTTCCTGGCGGAGTAGGCAGTTGTACCACATTTCCGTGCTGAAGCCTTCGGTGACCTCCAGCTGGCCCTTGACGCCGACGAAGCGGACGTCCTCGCCGAGGAAGCGGACCTTGCCGGACACGTCTTCGATGTCAGTCATGCCGGTCGCTTCGGCATCCGCGTGGATGGACTGGCTGTAAACATCATAGAGATCGTCCTCCTCCTGGAAGAAGTCCGCCAGCCCGAGTTTTACGACACGGACCATGATGGTGTTGAAATCCATTTCGTTGGTGGCTACCATGTCAACGAAAAGGTTTCCCTTCTCCACGGCTTCGGTGACACTTTCGTCTCCCGCCATATCGATGATGATCTGGTTTTGGGCGGCCAGCTCGTCGGCGGTGGCGAAGTGCCAGGGCTCCTCCAGTGTGATCTGGAAGCCGAAGTGGTTCTGGGTATACGTGGTCTCGCTGACAGTGCCGGGAGTGACGGCTTCTGTCTCGGCAGCTTCGGCATCTGTATTCTCGGCAGCCTCCGCCGCGGGCTCGGTATTTTCTGCCTCAGGTGACGTCTCGGTCTCTGTCTCAGCAGTTTCCGTCTCAGTCTCGCTGGCTTCTGCATCAGGCTTGGCCTCTGTTTCAGCTGTCTCTCCCTCAGCCGCGGCTGCTGTCTCGGCGGAAGCCTCTGCGGATTCCGGATCGGCAGCTGTTGCCTCGGAGGCGGCCTCCGCCGCCTCGGTCTCCCCGTTTTCCTCAGTCATATCGTCCGTGGCGAGGGCAGTGCTGGAGGAGGTTGAGGTCGAGGTCGTTCCGCTTACGGACTGGGCGCTCTGGGCGCAGCCGTAGAGGGAGAGGGTGAGGACACCTGTCAGAAGAAATGCCACTAATCTTTTCATTTTAGTCTCCTTTGAGAAAGGAACGGCGGGCAAGCGGCGCCTGCGTTCCTTTGGGTATCTGAATAGTATTAGAT
>CAMONF010000042.1 GCA_946620335.1 uncultured Clostridia bacterium | reverse complement strand
TTTCCCAGGCCATAGGTATGCAGGATAGCTTCCGTCCATTCTTCCTGTTCACCGAACCTCGCGGTGAATGCCTTCATTTCCTCCTGAAGGATCGGGAGGCATTCATCCAGTATCGCATCAAACTGCTTGTCCGACATCCTTTCAAGGATATCCATACGGAGCCGTTCAAGGTCGCGTTGCTCCAAAGTCCCCTCATCCAGCAGCGCGCAGTACCTGTCAAAGACAATGGCCAACCTGAGACCGTCTTTGAAAAGGCTTTGCTGCAGATCGTCCATGGACATTCTGTACCTTCTGGAGAATGTGACCAAGGTTTCCCGAGCACCGTCCTCCGTGCGCAGCACAGTCCAGTCATTCAAATCCTCATCCGGTTTTATCATGCCGAAGGCGAAAAGGTTGACGAACCGGTCGGCCCACACGTTCTCCGTCAGGATCCGATCACGCTCCTGTAAGGCCTGCTCCACCGCATAATAGCGGTACAGGGTATCCTCCAGCGTCTGGTAGAGGCCGACAGCCCTGCGCAGGATCCGCTTCATGTACTTCCGATGCGTCTCTGTGATCCTCTCCTCCGGCCAGGTCTCACGGCCGGCAACCTCACTGAAATCAAAACCCTCCGGGCCGAAGGCCGGGCTGTCAGCGAGAGCAATCTGTATACGCCAGGGCTCCAAGGTAAAGCCGTTACGGCTCTTCAAATACTCAAAGAGGGGTTTACCGCGCACGCAGGCACCATCCGAGTCCGTCTCAGAGTACTCCTCCACACTGAGGTTCTTCCAATCCGACGGAATAGTATTCAGGAAATACTTGTAGTTGTCGCCGCGGCGCTCGCATTCGATGATCTTGAGTTCCAGGGCCCTGTCGACCTTTCGATCAAAGACCTCACGGAGGTACTTGTCCTCTGCGGT
The DNA here is from genome assembly GCA_946620335.1 of uncultured Clostridia bacterium. Taxonomy (GTDB): domain Bacteria; phylum Bacillota; class Clostridia; order Lachnospirales; family Lachnospiraceae; genus Chordicoccus. The sequence goes on along the minus strand of CAMONF010000042.1, from coordinate 24,222 downwards.
GTCCGCCCGGCTGCCGGAAGGATCCAGGTAGCGTCGAACATTGACAGAAGGGTAATGAAGCCAGGAGAGTCCGGTGCCGAAAATGACTTCCTCCTCGTCACCCAACTCAGTGTCCGAGCTTATGCCTTTTATGCGATCAGTCCCGGATTTCGTCAGCTCCTTATACTGAGAGGCACCGGTATCCAGATGGAGTCGGACCATTTCACCGTTATCCCGGTGCATGGTGGGTGTGGCAGCCGCCTCATAGCCGTCCTCCCACCGGTCAAGGTCAGCCACATCGCACAGACCTATGGCCATAGCTGTCCAGACGCATTCTATTTCTTCCGTTCCTTTGGATACGATAAGGTCTGTGCCGTCGCCGATGGCATTTCTCATGGCCGACTCTATGTGATACCCATAAGGACCGGACACCAGCCGCTCCGGCACCAGAATAACCCTGCCCGCAAAGCCCTCCTGTCCCGGTCGGAGCCGAAGAGCAGGCCGGGCAGCCTCAAGAAGGCGGCTCAAGAGGTCCTCCACACGTCTTGAAATAACTCCCTGCACACTCTCGCGAGGAACTGTTCTCAGGACGTCGGCATAATAGTCGGACACAGTCAGCCCAAGTCCATCGGAATCCGTAGCCCAGGCGCCGATCCCGCAGATTTTCCCCATCAGATTGTCGAACCGCCTGCGGGCCGCGCCAAGGTCCTCGCCGACCCAGGTCTCCGGGTCGAGGAGGCAGTTCTTCGTCAGGACATCCAGCGCAGAGGCTGCATCGATGCTCTGCACTTTTCGGTCGATGCGGTCACGGATCCATTCGAGCGCCCTGTCATCGGCGCAAATGTTGATGAAATTCGTCCCGCCGGACAAGGCGGCGAAATCTCTGCCGTCCGCCTCATCCAGAGGTCTTCCCGCCTCCGTATAATAATCAAGCAAACTTTCAAAGATATCGCAAAATGAAGCCATTCCCGGGTTCCCCCTGTCAGGGAAGATGGGGGATGTGTGCATTTTCCGCATCACGCGGCTCAGCAGATTGGGTATGACGATTTCCTTCGGAATGCCGGCGCGGGCATGGCCGACGGTGATATAGCGGTGAGAATCCTCCGGGCAGGCGGCTTCGCGGAGTACTCCGCCCGGCATTATTTGCTGCCTTGACAGAAGGCTCGCGCGGAGGGCTTCGTAATTGGCCCAGAAGAACCGCAGATCGAAGCGGCCTTCCTCCCCTCTCACAGTCAGGGCAAGGGTCCTGGCGATTGTCTCCATCGCCGTATCCTGGGCGCCGGAAATGAGGACCGGAAAGTCGAAGAGCCTGGTTTTATTTGACAAAATTACTTTGCAGTCACTGTCCTGGGAAGGGAAAATCTCTATGCGGCCAGGCTCAGCGCTCATATTCTGAAAACTCTCCAGCTCCTTGAGGGCAGCAAAGGTATTGCGGTACCGTTCATGGCGGATCGCCGTTGAGGAAATGGACTCAACGTCACTTCCCGGCAGCAGGAAATAGCCGAAGACCCGGGTGAGGGCGTCAGCAGGGCAGGCAGCTCTGGCCTGGGCCGCCACATCGAGGAAAATCCCGCTTCCGATCTCATCACTGAGCGCTGAAATGATAACAATCTCCACCGAAGACCTTCCATAGTCCGTCCATTCGTTCCGAAAGAGACTCCCGATCATGCTGCGGAGGCGCCCATCGCCGGTCTTCGCCCCGTTCCAATTGTAGAAGCGGACCCGGCTGGTCAGGCGGCTGTTGTAGAGACCGTACTCACAGTAGTCCTCCGGCACGAATTCCCGGAAAAACTCTGTCTTCCCCGCCGGGAATACGCTCCGCCTGAATTCCGGTGTCGACAGATCAATAGCAGGAGCGCCGGTCCGACGCCAGGCCGCAAGGTCCTTCGGAGAGGCGTCAATACCGATGAACCTTACCCGGTCCGCATAATCCGCAGACAGCTCCCGTTCCAGGAGAGCTTTCGTCCTCTCTAAGGCAGCGAGGCCGGTGCCGCCCAGCCCAATGATCAGCGTGAGCTTGCTTCGATCAGGCTCAGACTTGTGCCCTGGCCCGAAGAGGCCGCTGCCGCTGTCCAATGTGCCGATTTCAAGATGCTCCGCAAGGCGGGCAGCAGCCGCCTCCTTGGGGGGCATTCCCCATGCGTAATGGAACGGCCTCTTCCTGCTGAATTGTCCTGCCTTCTTCTCCGCGTCAGGTCGCACGTAGTCGCTGTCGGAGTCCGCCTCAGATTGCACGGAGTCGCTGCCGGAGTCCGCATCAGGCTGCATGGAGCCGCTGCCAAAGTCCTCATCAGACGACATGGTATCATTACCGGGCCCCGCCTCATCCGCCGGTGTCACGGCTTCCGCGAAGCGGTCAGCCAGGGCAATCAGCTTCTCCCTCTTTCTGAGGTCGTCAAGCCACCTCTGGGGGATGTCCTCTGTCCCATAGAGGGCACCGGCCAGCTGTCCGGCGATGCAGGCCATCGTATCCGTATCCAGGCCAAGCCTGACAGCCGTGCAGACTGTCTCCTCATAGTCCTCAGACTTCATTACGCTGTAAAGAGCCCCCTTAAGGGCATCCGCGACATACCCGCTCCCCATGCCCTGGTACTCCTCCCAGGTCTCACTGGGCTGCCGGAGCAGCATCGCATACTCGTCAATAGTCTCCGGAGCGTAGAAGTCGCTGTAGTCCTCCGCCTGCACCCGGGCGAGCGCCTTGCCCTTATCGCGGCTCTTCAGACACTCCTCGAGGAAAATGGTGAAGATATAGCAGCCCATGAAGCTGATCTCATGCCCGTGGGTCAGCCTGGATGCGTCCGCGATGAAGGCCGCCGTCTCCTCCCGCCTCATTTTGCGGAAAATGGCATCCAGGGAGAAGGGCAGAATCCTCATGAGCGCTCCGTTCCCGTTATCCCGGACCATGGTCCCACCGCACTCGAGAGGTTCCCTGCCCCATTCAAAGCGCTTCATGGCTTCTCCCACCGTCCGCCCCTGCCCGAAGGCAAAGTCAAGGCTGCAGAAATCAGCCTTCAGCCACCAGTCGCTGAAGTTCTGCATGATCTTCCTGTAGTCGATTTCCCCGCCCTTCTCAGCAATGGCGCCGGCTGCTGCAATCAACATGGAAGTGTCGTCGCTGAAGGCACCGGCCGGTATAAAATTGTTCCATTGGGAAAGAAAGGCCGCCCCTGTATTCTCCCCGATCATCTCGGAAATGAAGACCTTCCTGACCTCCTCCCTGGTCAGAAATTCATAGGGCACACCCAGGGCATCACCTATAGCCGCGCCGAGAAACGTTGCTTCCGCGATTTGTCTGTTTTCTGTCAAGCCCATTGTCTTTCCTCCTGGACGAGAAACTGGGAATCAGGGACGGTTCCTTTTCCCACTTTTTGCAGAAAAGTGGGAAAAGGAACCGTCCCTGATTCCCAGTTTCCCACAACCTCCGAAAAGAGGGAAAAGGAACCGTCCCTAATTCCCAGTTTTCACTTCAACGATAAACCCATGTATAGTCGCTGTAATTGCCGCTGTCCGGAGAAACCCCGCCATCGGCATGGCCGCTGATATAGTAGCCGACGCAGGCCCGGCCGGTGGAATCTGTTGTAGAGAAATCAGTCCCATTCTCGTCGGCTGCGTAAGCGATATGGAAATAGTAATCGATGCCGGGGACGTCGATCCAGTCCACCTTGAGCCCGTTCGCCGGATCAATGGAACTCATCTCCGTCCACTGGTAGTATCTGGCCTCATCCGTATCCGCGGGCTTGCTGTTCACATAAGCGCCAAGGTAAGGAAGAGAGCTGTCCTCAGAGAGGCCGGTTCCATTGGTGTCCTCCGCGAAGCGGACATGGAAATGGACGATGTAGCCCGCAGGCTGCCCCAGCCGGTCGGTGGTCTCGGCCCAGGTGATGGAAGTGCCGGGATCACTGCCCTGGATGGCGGTCCACTCGTCGGTCATTGCGACCGCCTGGGATGTCTCCGCCGGGCTGGTGCCCTCCGCCGTAGAATCCGGACCTTCGCCGCCCTCCTCCGTTCCGGTCTGGACTTCTTCGCTCTCTGCGGAAATCTCGGTGCCCGGAGTACCGGTGCTGTCTCCATTTTCAGCAGACTCCGCCCCGGTCTGTGTTTCCACAGCCGTCTGGCCGGCGTCTTCCGCCTGACTGCGGCGTTTGCTCATGCCGATTGCATAGCTGATCAGCACGACGACCAGGAGCATAAAGAGGAAAATGGACACGGTCCCGTAAATCATGACCCGCTTTCTCAGGGTCTTGATCTTCTTGTAGAGCTGGCGGTTCCGCCGCTCCAGCTGCTCATAGGTCCGTTTCGTCCGGCGGCCGTCTCCGTCGCCGGAATCGGAGGAAAGCGGAGAGCCGGAGCCTTCTCCGGCGCCTGCTTTTTTTGAAGCGTCGTCCGCTCCGCCGCCGGCAAGTGCCCGGAACCGATTCAGTTCCTTCTCCAGCTTCCTTACCTTTTCCCCCAGGGCTATATTGACCCTGGTGAGCTCGGAGTTTTCCCTCACCAGCTTGCGGTTCTTGTGCGTCAGTTCCCGGACTTCCTGCTCCGCAGTCAGTCCGGACTCGCCTTGCCCAGCGCCCATGTTTTCCAGAGGTTTGCCCCCTACCGTGAGTCTGCTGTCAGGGACAGCCTGGGTTCTAGCCGCGCCTTTATCTCCCGATTTGACCGCGTCATCCGCCGCTGTTTTGGCGCCGGATGCAGGTGTGATTCCGATTGTTGCCTTATTTCCCTGCGTGCCTGAGGTATTCGATGTTCTTCCGGCTTCAGGGACAGAAGCCGTCACGTTCGATGTTTTATTTCCCTGCGTGCCAGCGGTTCCTGCCACTGTCTTGACTGCCTGTGCGGTTGCAATACCTGCCCCGACCACAGACGAAGTACCTGCCGTCTTCTTGACTTCAAGCCCCGTCTTCGCACCTGATACAGACGTGTTCCCAGACGTAGCCTTCGTTCCTGTCCCAGTCTTAGCGTCCTGGGCATCCTTGGTAACCGCTGCAGGGGTTGTCTCAGCCTGCTGCTTTGCCTCACTGTCCGGGTTGGCCTTTGCTTCCCCTTTTCCGGAGAGGTGAGCCTTGATCCAAGGCATGAATTCCGGCATGACCTTTTTAGCGGCCGGTGTCTCCACCCGCTCAGCACTCTTTGCTGCGGCCTCTGTCTTCTCCTCAGCCACTACAGTTTTCTGGTCCTGAACCTGTTTTTCCTGTTCCTTGCGCCAAGGCTGCGCATCCGTTTCCGCAGGCTTTGCTGTGGCAGCCTTCTCACCCGCCTGCCCCTTGAGCCAGGGCTGCGCGTCTGCCGTTGCAGGCTTCTCGCCTGCCTGCCCTTTAAGCCACGGCTGTGCATCTGACGCAGTTTTCGCCGCTGCAGGCTTCTCGCCCGCCTGCTCTTTAAGCCACGGCTGAGCATCTGCCTCAGCTTTCGCCGCTGCAGGCTTCCCGTCCGCCAGGCCCATACGCCAGGGCTGATCATCCGCCGCAGGAGACTTCTCTGTGCGTCCGGTAGGCGCGATGTCCTTGAGCCACGGCTTTGCGTCATAGTCGACAGCCCGCTCCCGGATGGCCTTGTCCGGCCTTACCGGCCTCGCGGGCGCTATATCGCGACGCCAGGGCTGCGCATCGTAGTCTGCGGACCTCTCTCCGGCTGCAGCCGCTTTTCCCGCAGCTGCACTTCTCCGGCCAGCCGCCTGCCCGCTGCCCGCCGCTGCCTTTTCAGCCGGCTTTCTTTCCGGAGCAGCCGTGTCCCCTGAGAAGAGCCTTTTCACTATGTCCCCATAGTACTTAAATGAAGACACGTCAGATTCCTTCTGATAGAGGACCGCCCGCTCTGCCTTGCCAAAGACAGCCGCCAGCTTCTCGTTCATTGCGCCGGCCAGCTTTCTGACCAGGGCCAGCCTGTTCTCATCGCATGGATACTGTTCTACCCGCTCCCACTCGCACTCGACGACCGGGAAGGCCCACTTGCGGGCGGTCAGGTTCTGACCCGGCTCCGCTGTCAGGATATAGATCGGCAGCTTCGCTGTCTGGATCCGGTCCAGATCCGCCGTCGTGACATTTGTCTGAAAACCAAGCTGCAGGCGCAGCCTGTCCGGGATCAGCATATACAGCTGCCTGATGATTTCCACGGACCGCTCTCCGGCCCGGCCAGTCAGGATCACAAAGCGGGTGCTGGGATCCTTCTCCTGGGCCTCCCAGAGGCGGCAGAGGGTCCGGGCGAGTTTGTCTGCATTTCCAGGAGAGACAAGGAGCGGCTTAATGATGCCGACCTTGCCGATCTCCATCTCCAGCTCCCGGTCGGACATGGTCACCGTGTCCTCCCCGTTCAGGTAGGAAATGCCGAAAATATTTTCATTGAAGCCGGTCCCGGCCAGGTCGCTCTCCTTGCCCAGGAGGAGCTCCACAAAGTTGGCCTGGCGGGTGATTCCCGGGGTAATGCCTTTGGCGCCGTAGACGGGCATCATCCGCCTGACCCGGGCCACCGAGGCGAAGTCCCGGTACCGGTAGTCCATAAAGAACCGTGAGAGATTGCCTGACCCCTCCTGGAAGTGGGCGGTCAGTTCCCCAATCAGCTCCTCCGGCCTTATGACGTTCATCTCATCCAAAAACGAGCCCAGCTCACTGCCCCGTCTCATTTTCTGCATCTGAGACAGGTCGGTGAAGGTCAGTACGCCGGTCTTTGTTCTCATTTACTATCCTCCTCGATGCTGCGGGGCCGGACGGCCGGAGCCGTCACGCCGTTTTCTGAAATACCTGGTAGACAGTGGGTTCGTCCCATTCACCGCCCCAGGTAAAGCCCTTCTCCCGGAAGACCCGCACGGCGGTATCGTCCCAGGTGATTACGTGGGGCTGATCGCCCGACCGGCCGCCGATATAGGCTTTGGAAGCCTCAATGCGGCAGGTCCTCATCCCGTTCTCGCTGTACACGTACGGGTTCTCCAGCGGATTGAGCTCAATCCCCCGCCCGGAGGCGTGGACGGACAGGGAGCTGCCGCGGATCGACTGGCGATAGCAGAAGCAGCTGGTGTTGTTGTCCGCTATGGAGGCGTCGTCCGTTGTCAGGGCATCGCCGGTCCAGTAGTCGTCAATGAGGACCATCTTATTGATCTCATACCGCTCCTCAAAGAGGCTGCAGAATGCGTCCAGCACGTCCTCGGCGATGGCCGCGTTCACGACCATCTCACCGACCTGGACCTGCCCGCTGTAGTTAAAATGGAGCATTTTGAGGTAGCGAAGGTCGGAGATGGCCACCGGCGCTTCCGCCGGCAGGGACTTGCCGATCATTCGGTTATAGACCTCATCCCCCTCTTTGATCTCAAAGGCCTGGAAATACGTCCTCGCATTCTCCCAGTCCACCTGCATGGGGTTGTACACAGTCCCCGCGCTGACCATTTGGATCTCCATGGGCTCGATCAGGATACTGCCCGCCTGCTCGGAAGCATGGTCGGCCGGGAACCAGGACTGCCCGTCATCGGGTTTTCCGGAGGGAGCGGGTGACGGAGTCGTCGCGGCTGCACCGGTGGGCTCAGGCCCCGAAGTCGGTGAAACTGCACCGGTCGGTTCAGCCCCTGCAGTCGGTGAAGCTGCACCAGTCGGTTCAGCCCCCGAAGTCGGCGAGGCCGCACCGGTCGGTTCGGTGCCTTCCGCCGTCTCTGCGGCTTCACCCGGTACCGTTCCCGGATCTTTTTCCGTCGTCCCCGCCGTCTCTGTCTCCGTGCTGCCGGCTGCCTGTCCCTCAGGCGTGACAGCTGCCTCAGACCCTGCGTCTGCGTTCTCCCCTTCCGCGGAATGTCCGGCCTCCGTGGTGACGACCGGCTCTGGATACGCCTGGGCGTCCGTCGCCTGGTCCGCCGGCTTCTGACTACTCAGCAAACCCATCCTGCCGGAAATGAAGACCAGCACCACCAGGAGCGCCAGTGCACCCGTCACCGCGCCAAAGCGCCGCACCATACGGTTGTACCGCTTCTTGAGCTTCTCATAATCTTCCCTGAGCCGGTCACGTTCCCCGGGTCGGGCTTTTTTCTCTGCCTCCGGGGCTCCCTCCTCGGAAAGCAGTGTCTCCTGGACTGCCCGATCCTTCTCGCGCAGCCCTCCTGCCTTCTCCTTCTTCTGTTTCCGGTCTTTCTCTGGTGTCTGGTTCACGTTTTTATCCTCTGCCCTCCCGGCTTCTCTCCAAAAAGCCAGGGGATTTCACAATCAACTTCCGCCTCATGTCCTTCAGCCACTGAAAAAATCCCGCCATCTGTGCCGCATCGGAGCGTCAACACTCAGACGGTCTCTGCAGCATCGGGGCGTCGACACCCAGACGATCTCTGCAGCATCGGGGCGTCGACACCCTGACGATCTCTGCAGCATCGGGGCTTCAACACTCAGACATTCTCTATCCTGCCGCCGGTACAAAAAGTGCCGGGCTGCCATTATAGACTGCCCGGCCCTCAATACGCGAAGGCGCCGTGCCTGGGCGTGTGCGTGCACTATACTCGATTGGCTGCCTGTGAAGGCGCTGTCATAGCGCGGCTGCTTCTTCAGCCGCCGTCCGCCGGGCTTCGTACAAGCGGATCTGGTCATCTGCCCATTTTGCCGTTTTCCCGGCAGCCTTCACAAGTGTCCTTCATTTATCCAGCTGAACGCTGGAAATGTAAGCCTCGCCGTGGGATTTGGCGACTGTCACCTTGACATAAACGTCAAAGACACCGGCCGTCACCTTACATCTCATAGACCTGGTCTTGCCGGGCAGGATGTCGATCTTCACAGGTTCGACCGTCACCTGCTTAAAGACCTGGCTGAGGGAGGTGGATGTCTGTTCCGCCGCATCTCCCAGAATGCCGCCGGTCGCCTGGTCCACCATGGTGACCACCGCATCAACATCCTCGTCACTCAGAGAGGCCACCATGATGATGGCCTTGATGGCCGGACGATAGGAAGGAGCCACACAGTCGGCCAGCTTGTAGAAGTCCATCTCATTGCAGCCTTCCTGGAAGCGGGCAGCCACCTTCTTGCAGTCTCCCCTGGTCGGGCCGATCACGGCAGAGACGATCGCGCCGCCGACAATAATGACAGCCAGGACCGCCACGATGATGCCGATCACACCGCCGACACCGCCGCCGGACTTTCCGCCGCCCTTTTTGCCGCTTTTTTTGCCAACGGGCTGAGTCCCGTCGCCGAAAGGATTATCATCCTGTCCGCCAAAGTCAATATCGCCCCCAAAGGAGTCATCGCTCCCGCCCAGGTCGATATCGTCACCGAAGGAGTCGAATTCGAAATTGTCGTCATTTGCCATTTTCGAAGTTTTTTTCTTTTTAAAAGCCATGATGTTCCCCCCTTTTATTCCTGATAATCAAGACCGGACTGGCTGTCCTCACCGGAAATGCCGCCTTCTGTCGGAGCAGATGTTCTGGGCATCCAGGTGTAGGCATACGCGCTGGGTTCGTCCGCTTCCTTGCGGTCCACGAGCCAACCGATCCAGGTCTTGCCCTCCGACTCGGTGGTCGAGAAGGTCGTTTCATCCCTGTCTCCGTCCGCATAGGCCAGGTGCAGATAATAGACCTGTTCAGGCTCGTCGAACCAGGCGGCCGCGATGCCCTTGGACGCATCCAGCTCAGACACGGCCTGCCACTGATACACGGCGGAGCCGTCATCCAGCGTGCCTCTCTCGTTGTCCGGCTCCTGGGTGCTCACATAGAGTCCGATATAGGGTTTGGTCGGATCCTCGGAAGACCCTGTGCCGTTCTCATCGTCAGCGAACTTGATATGATAATAGACGCTGGTAGCCTCACCGAGCCACTCGTTGTCGGCAAAGCTTTCATCCTCAAGGCCCATTGTGGGATTTGCGCCCTGGATGACGGCCAGATCGTCGGCCACTGTGCCGGATACTGCCGGGACAGCGCCGGGCACGGTCTCATCCTCACCGGTCACAGCCTCGCCTGTCTCAGCTTCCGGCGTCACCGCCGCTTCGGCGTCTTCACTGTCGGCTGTTCCCGTCTCCGCAGGCACTTCGGTCGGCGCAGCCGCTTCCGTGGGCTCGGTCGCCTCGGGCGTGACCTCCGCATCGGGCGCTTCAGTCGGCTCCGCGGCTTCGGCTGCCTCCGTGGGGGCAACTGTCGTCTCAACAGCAGGTGTAGGCGTCGGCGCGGTCGCCGGGGCCGGTGTCTTCTTTGTCAGCCAGAGCACGGCGAAAAGGATAGCTGCCACGCCGAGGACTCCGGCGACGATTCCCAGAATCGTCCTGGTCTTCTCCGCGGCCGCCTTGCCTTCCTTGGTCGCCTTCAGGGCCTTCTTGAGCTTCTCATTCTCCTCGATGGCCTCCTGGCCGCCGGGGTTCCTGTCAAGGACTGCCTGGAGCTTACCTTTTTCGTCCTCGATGGTCTGGAGTTCCTTCTGCAGCTTCTGGTTGGCCGCCTTGAGCTCCCTGCCGGCCTGTTCAGCCGTCTCAGCTCTCTCGGTGGTCTGTTTTATGGCGGCGGCGTGCTTGGCAGCAAGATCCGCCTGCAGGGCGGTCAGCGCTGCCTGCTTGTCGCCTTCGGCCTTCTCGAGAGCAGCTCTGGTCCGCTTGTCCATGGTCTGCTTGAGGCCCCAGATGGCCTCCAGCTGCTTCTTCTGGCCAAGCTCGCCGGCCAGGAAATTGAGAAGACCTTCGCGTCCCTGGTATTTGGGATCCGTCACGATGGCCACCGTCTGGTTGGCCAGGTCGCTGCTCGGATAGATCTTCGTGTAGAGGGCCGTCATGGCATCCTTGCGGTAATCCTCCGTCTTCATGAGGTCCGCCTGGCGCTCATAGGCCTTCTGGAGGTCTTCCACGCTGTCGAAGCGGTCGCGCTTCCACCAGTAATCGCCGCCTGTGGCCAGGCTGCTGAGGAAGCTGCCGTAATACTTGAAGGAGGAGGAGGAAAGCTCCCTGGCCTCCAGGTAAGCCTTCTCGGCGTCATCCAGGTCGGTGGCCAGCTTGGCGTTCATGTTCTCGGCCAGCTGACGGATCTGGGCCAGCTTGGCGGCGTCGTAGCTGTAACCGCCCTCGTTGTCCAGGTCAAAAATAACGACCGGGAAGGAGAAACGATCCTTCTCAACGGCCTCCGCCTTGTCCATGGTCAGAACGTAGATGGGGATGCCGCTCTTGTCGATCTGCTGCAGGTCAGCGGCCGCAATATTGGTCTCGAAACCTGTCTGGAGCTTGAGGCGGAGCGGCAGGAGGGCGTATACCTGCTGGAGCAGGGCCATGGACCGGCTCTCAGCCCGCTTCATGCGGATGATGAACCGGGTCTTGGGGTCATTTTCCAGAGCCTCCCAGATCTTCTCTACCACGTGGCAGACAGTTTCCTTCATCTCCGGTCTCACGGAGCAGCTCACGGCGGAGCCGCCGTCGCTCATGGCCGCCACCAGCTCCCGGTCGGTCAGGGAGACTGTCTCCTCTCCTGTCAGGTAGCTGGTTCCGAAAATGAGATCATTGAAACCGGCCCCCGCCAGCTCCTTTTCCTCGCACATGAGGAGCTCGACATAGCGGGCGTCACGGGTGATCTTCGGGGTAAGCCCCTTCACACCGTAGACCGGCATCTGATAGTTGAGGCCGCGCATCATGGAGGCGTAGTCCCTGTAGCGGAAATCCATAAAGAAGTTGGACCTTCTGGCCGACCCATTCTGGAAAATGACGGCAATGTCATTGGTCAGATCGGTGGAGCGGGTGACCCGCATCTTGCCCAGGTAATTGCCGAGCTCGCTGTTCTCCCGCGTCTTCTGCACCTGGGACAGGTCAGTAAAGGTCAAAATTCCTGCCTGATTGCTCATAGTCCTATCTCCTTTGGTCAAATCTTGGCTCTGTTCGACTCAACGATGGAATCGATGTTCTCCATGCGGACGTCATCCTCTCTCTGCCACGGCCATTTCTTGACCGGTTCGCTCAGGGCCCTCATAAGCTGCCCGTCCAGATCAGACTGGTTGAGGAAGAGGGAGCTGACGCAGGCGAGCCGTTTCCGGAGTTCCGCCATGTTGCCGTTGAAGGTATTCTTCTGACGGCCCTGGTTGTCCATGGAATAGGTCTCCTTGTAGGAGGGGATGGCGGGCATCAGGTACCCCTTGGGGGCGTCGACACCGGTCAGACCGGAAACCTTGAGGATCCAATTCCAGAGGTCCTTGAGGCGGACTCGCTCGAAGGGCATCTCCTCGCCGTCCTCCATGTAGGGAACGATCTCATCGATATTGCCGCTGTAGAGGGTGCCCTTGCGCCCCAGCGCGGAGCAGGACATCATGGAAATATAGGTCTTCCCGCTCATCTGGTTGTACAGGGTGCAGGCCCTCCGGATGGGCTCCCGGATGTTGACGGACTTGAAGGAGTCGTAGGTCATGCCCAGGTTCTCCAGCGGGGAGGCGAACTGGTAGTTCTTGCTGGTCTTAATCTTGTAGACCGGGTTGTCCTCCGCCTTGACGAAGTTGGGCTTGGTGACCATGTCGGTCTTGGTCAGGACGATGCAGAGGGGCGGGATCCGCCGGCCCTTGGCCACATTGTCCTTGTAGATCTCATCGTACATCGTGAAAGTGATGTCCAGGGGAGCCTCGGGCGGCATCTTCTTGACGGTGACGCCGTCCGCGTTGCCGTAGCCGGACTGGTCGATGCAGGTGCACATGATGTACATGTCGCAGGCCTTGACCAGGGGGAACTCATTGAAGGCCCGGATGTTGACGGCCTTGTTGTTGATATCGTAGCAGAGCTCACCGGCGATGTCCGCAAAAGTGACCAGCTTCTGGATCCGGTTGTCGGGGGAGCTCAGGAAAAGAGTCGCGTTGAAGGTACCGCCGGTACCGAGGATGGGCGTCTTGCCGACGGCCCAGCCGTTGTCGTAGAGTTCAAAGTTGTCCTGCATGATCCGGTAGCGGCTGTCACACAGAAGCTGGCCCGGATAGGCCACGCCCAGCTCCTCGAAGGAGTTCTGGAGCTCACGGACCATGGCGACGACCAGGGAGGTCTTACCTGCGCTCTGGACGCCCAGGAGACCGATCATCTCGTGGGGGCACTTGCCTGCATTTTTCAGGACGGGCTTGCCGCACTTGGGGCAGTAGCCGCGGATTTCCGTCGGGGCGGCGGGCGTCATCATGGTCGCCGCATTCTTATCCCTAGTGTAGCGGATGGAGTAAAGCTTGTCCGACTTGCCGTTCTCGAAGAACTCGGGAACGATGTAGACGTAAGCGATGTAGTTCTCCATGCTGCTCCGGATGTTCCGGATGGTCTGCTGCTGGGCTTCGGACAGGTTGCCTGCCTCCTCCCACTTGCGGATGAAGTTCTCAGCGTCCTCGGAGAGCGGGAAAGCCGTGTCCAGTCTGGCCTTAAAGGCATTGATCTCCTGGTCCTCGACTTCGGCGTTCTCACTGGTCCGGTAGACCTCGCGGAGGATGTCCTTGAGCTCGTCGTGGCGGCTCTCCTCCATCATCTCCGTCATGAGAGTGGCGCGGTTCTCCTTCTCACCGACGTTTCCGCCCATGATTTTCAGGAAATCCCGCAGGGTGACGCAGAGTCTGACCTTCTCGCCATGGACGAGCTTCACCTTGCTCTTTACAGCCAGTTCCTTCAGTTTTTCGACGTCGATGAGCATGGCTTCATTTTTCGAGAAAACGCTCTGCCCGCCGTCGCCCTCAGCGGCCTCCTTGCTCCGGACGCCGATGATCTCGCCCAAATCAAAGCGGATCTCCTCGCCCTTGAACTTGTTGCCGCAGTCCATACAATAGTAATCGTAAATCATCTTCCGGCAATCCCCTTCTTATTCTGTGATGACGTATTTCTGCTTTAGCAGGTCGGAAAAGACCAGCCGGTAATCGTCCTCAGTGTCCCCCTCGGGCGCATGGAAGACGAACTGGTCTTCGCCGGAGAGGTCCTGCCCGATGAGGTTGGTTATAAACGGATACTTGTTCTTCTTGTTGTCCATGAGAGACACATAGGTCCTGTGAATGGCCTCCGCCGGACTGTTCCAGGTGATGGTGATGAGAAAGGCATCGGAACCGTATTTTCTCTTCTTCTCGATTTTGTAAGTGAGGGAGCCCTTCCGCTTGTTCTTGGCGTAGTAGAACCGGCAGGTATCCACCACCTGATCGCCGACCCGCTCTTCCACGTAGACGAAGCTCTCGGGCTTTTTGATGTCCTCCTCGAAGCCGTTCTTTAAGTCCCAGTACTGGACGCCGGAAAGAGAGGGGACCGCGTTGGGGTCGTCCTTGAGGGTAAAGAGCCCATAGTAGGCTTTCCGGTCTCCCGCCTCGGGGGGCATCAGCTTGAAGCCCCTGTCCGTAACATGGATCCTGCTTAATAAATCCATCCCAGTCTCCTTCCTGTCAGTAAATGATACCAAGCTCGGTCTCCGCGCCGGCCGCCGCAAGATCCACGATATCCGATTCCTTGATCATGACGATCTCGCAGGGGCGGATGGCGGGATAACGGTAGGCTGTCATCACACCGTTTATGCTGTAATTTCTGATCAGCCAGTTGCTGGCCGGCTCTCCGCTGACCAGGGCTGTGGTGCTGACGTTGAGGGCGAAGTGGCCGGCGATCTGTTCCGGCTCCACCTCGTGGTCGATCCGCTCGAAGCAGTCCTCGATGTTCTGGTACTTGCCGGCAAGGATGAGCTCGCGTGTGTACTTTCTCTTCGCAGCCAGCTTTTTCCTGAGCAGACCGTCCACATCGGGCATGGCCTTGCGGATCTCCGCCTCAGCTTTCTCGTAGAGCCGCTCAAAGAGGGCAGCCTTGCCTTCTTCCTTTCTCTGCTGGCCTTCAGTGTTGATGCAGGCCGCCTTGAAGCTGCCGTCAGAAAGGCGCTCCACCAGCTTCTTCAGGTCCGGATAATGGTACTCGTCGCGGAGCAGGGCCTTGATCTCGCTGAAGTTGGTCTCCTCCACCAGCCTGCCCATGATCTCGCCCACATACTCGTCCTGAATCTGCTGCAGGATCGGATGATTGGGGGAGAGGACACGGTGATAGCCTCTGAAGAAATTTCCCTCATAGTTGTTCACGCTGACCGGGCACCGGGCTGTCCTTCTGCGGAAGGCCCGAAGCTCATCCTCCATCTTGCCGCCGGAGCCCTGGATGGGTACGCGGATCAGGTCGATCAGCTGGGCGAGGCCGGGATCGGTTTCACTGTTCTGCCAGCTATCGATTGCCTCTATATTCTGGTGGCAGTTCTCTGCCCTGGCTGCGTAGTAGTCGCCGGAATCCAGCATACGCAGGGGAATTCCGTATTTAAGAGGGATCACAGAGCTGTAGGCCTGACGGGTCAGGAGGTGGAGCATGTAGGCCACCGCCTTCTCCTGGCTCATGAAATCAGCGCCGAACCCGGCCGTCCGCATCAGGTAGACCTGGTGGGAGACGTCAGGGGACTCGGTACCCAGACGGATGAGAAGCCGGTTAATTCTCGTCTTCTCGGCATCGTCCTGGATAAATCCTGCGCTGTTCCTCAGAAGAATCATATAGTGCTGGTCGAAAAGGTTGGTCAGCGGCGCGAAGCGGCGCAGCTCGTAGGCCTTCTCGAAGAACCGGTCGACCCATTCGTCGGTGAGGTCCTGGAGCATCATATGGAAGCAGCACAGAATCCTGCCGCTGGGCACGGGCATAAGATCCCCGTTGGCCAATTTCTCGCTCAGGAAGTGAAAAAGCTCCTGGCCGCCCATGCCGGCGCCGCGCTGGTAAATGTACTGGCCCTCGTCGAAAAGATCGCTGAGATACACCTCAAAGGACTCAGAGTCCCTCACCATGTCGAAGAAGATCATGGTAGCGTCCTGGCTCGTGCTGTAATTTCTAAGCTCTGTAGGCATTTGGTAGGTCTCCTGTCTTTCTGTAAAAGGATGATACGGCCGGAGCCGTATCATCCTTCGTCAGGAATGGTCAAAGTCATGGTCACTGATCAGTCACTCCCGCCTCCAATGGTCGAAGGCGCTTCACGCCCTGACCGTCCGGCATGGCAGGTACACAATATCCGTCAGGTAAATCTCCCCTTCAGGCTAAAGGCATTCCAATCGGGTGCTGACCAATCGCTGGTTTACTGAAGGCTCTTTAAGACGTCCGCCACGGCCTGGTAGAGGGTCGCCAGGCGGTCCGCCACGGCGAAGTCGGAATCCTCAAGCTCGTAGGCGTCCATGATGGCGTCCACCGGATCCTTCTTCTTGCCGAACTTGGCAGTGAAGGCCGAAAGCTCATCCTCCAGAATCGGAAGTCTGGCATCCAGGAGCTGGTCGAACTGCTTGTCGCTCATCTTATCCATGAGGGCAGTGCGGACATCCTCCAGGGTATCCTCCTCGAGGCTGCCGTCCTCCAGCAGCTCCAGGAACTTGTCATAGATGATGGCCAGCTTAAAGCCGTCACCCAGAAGAGTCTTCTGGAAGTCGCCCAGATTCATCTTGAGCCTTCTGGAGAAAGTGATGAGCTCGGCTGTGGCGCCGCGGGCGCTGGTCTGGACGGTCCACTCGTACTGCTCCTCGTCCGGGTTGATGACGCCGCCGGTGATGAAGCCGACGAACTTCTTGGCCCTGTTCTTGACGGCCTCAGCCTCCTTCTTGCCGACCAGGGTCTTCTCGCGCTCCTTCAGGGCCTCTTCGACCTCAAAGTAGCGGTAGAGGGTGTCTTCCATGGTCTGGTAGAGGTTGGTAGCCTTGCGCATGATGCGCTTCATGTAAGCCCTGTGGGTCTTGGTAATCCTGTCCTCGGACCAGTGCTCCAGACGGATGATGTCGGAGAAGTCGAAGCCCTCGGGGCCGAAGGCCGGGCTGTTCTGCAGGGCAATCTGCTTGCGGTAGGGCTTGGAGGAGTGGCTGTTGCGGCCCTTCAGATAGCTGAAGAGGAGCTTGCCGCGCTCATAGAACCCGTTCTCATCCGTCTCGCCATATCCCTTGACGTTGAGGTCCTCCCAGTCGCTGGGCAGGATGTTAAGGTAGTACTTGTAGGTGTCGCCGGTGCGCTCGCACTCGATGATCTTGAGCTCCAGGGCCTTGTCGATCTTCTGGTTAAAGACCTCGCGGCGGTACCTGCCCTCCGCCGTGTTCTCGGAAGAGTTGAAGTCATCCTGGTAACGATGGAGGTTGATGGACGGATAATGGAGCCAGGAAAGGCCGGTTCCGAATACCAGATCGTCCTCGGCGCTCAGCCTGCTGCTGGTGCGGCCAAGCTCACGGTCGGTCTCGGACTTGGTCAGCTCCTTATACTGGGCATAACCGGTATCCATGTGGAGACGGATATGCTCGCCATTGCTCAGGTGCATGGTGGCGGAAGCAGCCGCTTCATAGCCATTTTCCCAGAGCTGGAGGTTCTTCAGGTCACAGAGGCCGTTGCCGACGGATGCCTGGTAGCAGACGATGGCATCGACGACGGAGGAAACTGCCATGGTGTCGCCCTCGTTGATATGGCGGCGGAAGGCATTCTCGATGGTCTGGCCGTGGGAACCTGTCATGAGCTTTCTGGGAACCAGGATGACCTTGTTAATGTGGCCGTACTTGTCCCCCTTGAGCTCCAGGGAGGGAGCGCTGGTCACGGTCAGTCTTCTCATGATGTCATCGACGGAGTTGTTGATCCGGATGGACTGCTCCGCCTGGGAAACGTCCTTCAGGACCTCCTCGAAGTAGTCTGTAATGGTCAGGTTGAGGCCGCCCGTGGCGCCGGAGTACTTGCCGACGCTGCAGATCCGGCTCATGACGTCATCGAACTGGCGGCGGGCCTTGCCCGGCTCTCCGCTGATCCAGGCTTCCAGGTTCTCATAGAAGTCGTCGATCAGAGCTCTCTTGGCGTCGATAATGTTGATGCCGTTGACCTTGGACTCGACACGCTCACGGACCCATCCGTAGACAGCCGCATCGGAGCAGAGGTTGACGCCGTTGGGGTCGCCGGTGGAGGAGGCGAACTTCTTGTAATCCGCCTCGTCCAGGCTGCTGCCGACGCCGGTGTAGTAGTCCATCATGGTCTCGATGACGCTGGCGAACCTCACGCAGTAGTCCTTGAAGCGGACGATCCTGTCGTCGAACTCGGTCTTCCAACCGCCGTTGCCGCCGGTCATGCGCTGAGCGACCTTGCAGTAGATGTCGGTCTGGGCGGCAGACCGGGCAGTCTGGCACCACTCGTCAACTGTCTTCACCATAATGCTATCGACCAGCTTTCCGAAGAAGCCTTTGACCTGGATGGTACCGGGATAGCGGCCGGGCGTGTTGGCCAGTTTATTGAACTCGGAAGCCACTACCTCAATCTGATGGCGGAGAGAGATGGTCGTATAATTCTCCGGGACACCCTTCTCATCGTCGTTGCCTTTGCCCTCATAGAGGTACTCGATGGCTCTGGGTCCGTAGGTGTTCATAATCAGACGTGCCTGGGTCTCGATGGAAGTATAAAGCTTCTGCAGCTCGAGCGGGAAATCCACCACCGCCTTATTAACAGTGCGCTCCACATTGAAGCCCTTGAGATACTCTCTGAAATCACCGGTGGCAAGCTGGTCGTAGGTGACCTCATACTGGTTCTCTCCAACACCGGTCTTGGAGGAGAAGAGCCGAAGGACCTTGTTCTTAAGGGAGTTTTCATCCAGCTTGGCCCGGCTGTCCAGGCTGAGCAGGGTCCGCATGGCAGTCTCGAACTCGATCCTGCTAAGGCGCTTCTCCTTGGTGCAGAAGGCGGCCTTCTGGGCATCCTGCACACCCAGGGTATCGACGGCGGTGTACATTTTCCTGTTGATCCGGCTGACCACGTTGGGGATGACGATCTTCTCCGGGATGGAGGCGTGGGCGAAGCCGATGCCGCAGTAGAGGTGGGAATCCTCGGGGCAGGCATCCGCCTTGAGGACGCCCGCATTCATCATTTCCTTCCTGGACATGGTGGTGGAGCGGATGGTCAGGTTGTTGCTGTAGAAGGCCCGCTGCTCGAACTTGCCCTCGGAGTCGGCGATGGAGTTGACGATGGTCTCGGCGATCATGGAGACGGCCGCGTCATAGTCGCCGGAAATGAGGACCGGGAAGTCATAGAGCCTGTTGACATTGGAGACCACCACGTCGTTGGCTGCCACCTGGGAGGGGAAGAGCTCCTGGCGGTCGTCCTCGAAGTCGATGCTCATATAGCTCTCCAGCTCCTTCAGGGCGGCAAAACCGTTCCTGTAGAGGCTGTTCTTGGAGGCGGTGGAGTTGGCATAGCGCTCGGCCGTATCCGGAAGCATGAGGTAGCCGTAGACGCGGACGTCGTTCTTGTTGGGGCAGGCGCGTCTGGCCTGGGCCGCGATGTCCAGGAAGGTGCCGCTGCCGTTGCCGCCGCTGATGCCGGAGAGGATCATGATATCCACCGGCAGGTTGGAAAAGCCCTTCCAGTCATTCTTGAAAAGGTTCTCGATGTGGTCGCGGAGGATCTCGTCGTTGGTCTTGCCGCCGTTCTTATCGTAGAGCTTGATCTTGCCCGTCATACGGTCCTGGCTGGCGCCATCGGAGTTGAGCAGGGTCACGTTGTAGTCGGCCGGCACGAACTTCTTGTAGAAGAAGTCCCTGTTGGCGGCGATCATGCGCTGGTCGGCAGCCGGGGAGGAAATGTTGATGACATCGATGCCCAGCTTCTTCATGGCATCGATCTCACCGGTGGAGGAGTCCACTACGATGAACTTGACATAAGTGGCAAAGTCCGGGGTCAACTTCTGGTTGGCCGTCTTCATGGCCTCCCGGATGGCGGACATGCCGCTGCCGCCGCTGCTGATGACCAGGGTCAGGCCCTGTTTTCTGGGCGCTCTCTTATTCTCCACGCCGAACAGGGTGCCGTTGCCGGCGTCGACCTTGCCGACGTCCAGCATGATTTCAAGCTGCTCTCTGGATAACTGTTCTGTTGCCATATTTCCTCCTCGTGTGTTGATAAGTCCACGTTTTTTTCGTGATCATTTATATGCTCGCGCCGCAGAAATAAGCGCTGCGGCGCGGCTTATTTACGTGAATGCGGCTGTCCGGCAGGCATTTTTGCTGCGCTTGCGTTCTGCCGTGTATGAAGGGGACGTGCGGTCCTCATCGCCCGATCCGGTTTTGGCTTTACGCCTGAGCCTTACATCTGAATTCTGAACCGGCATCGGGATTTCTCCGTCAGCTGAGTCTTGTCAGTGTGACTGAGAGCGACGGGCCGGTGATCCGGATCTCATGCCCGCGTCTGATTTCCACCTTCTTGAGCTTCTTCGGATCCTCCTCGGGCACGCCGTCAATCTCGACATCCATACCGTTAAGACCTGTCACGAAGACACTCTTGGAAAGCTTGGTGCCCGCCTCCAGTGTGACGGCGCCGAAGCCGGTGTCCATGTCAAGCTCGGAGAGCAGGCGATCCAGCTTGCACTTGGCCTTCTTGCCGGAGCCGGTGGATCCGATCCTGACCTCAGGTTCATTGCTGCCGGTGCTGGTGTAGATATCCCAGGTGCCGTAGATCTTCCTGCCTGCGAAGAGGAAAATGCAGACACCGGCGGCGGCGATGAGAAGGACAGCCAGAATGCCGACCGGAAGCCCGAACTTCTTTACTATGATCTCCTTGCTGGTGATTGAGGTCACATCGAAAACGATGGTGTAGTTGACCAGGACATCGTTGTCGTCCATGCCCACGACGGAGAAGCTGGCTTCGCCACCCTTCTCGGCCGTGAAGGTGATGCCGGTGCGCTCGCGGTCCTGCATCCAGCTGATGCAGTTGTCTTCATTTTTGTCCTCGAGGACCACAATTCTGGGCGGCAGGCCGTCGGGATCATGGAAGAACTGGTCCCACTTGAACTCCATCGACTTGGGATACTGATCACTGTCCGGGGAGAGCTCGATGGTGATATGCTTGTCCTCCTCGGTGCCCGTGAAGGTCAGCGGCTGGTTGGTGACCTCGAACTGGAAGGTCTGTTCCACCTTGTCGCTGTCGGAACCGTCGCTGGCTGTGACCGTGACCGGATAAACGCCGGCCTGGCTGCCTGCGCACATGGTCAGGATACCATCGGGCGTGATCTTGTCCTTGATATTGACAGTCTTATCATAGTCGACGGTGTAAATCAGGGCGTCACCGTCAGGGCTGTCGAAGTACTCATCCAGATGGATACCGCCGGCTTCCTTGCCGCAGTCGGCGCTCATGTCAGGAATCTGTCCCTTGACTACCGTCGGTTCATTGTCGATTGTGTAAAGGAACTTGCCGCTGGCCTTGTAGCCGTTGCGGAAGCCCTTATCGTCGACCCTGGCATAGACGCTGTAGCTGCCCTTCTTCTCGAAGGTGTAGGTGGCGACGTAGCCGTCGCTGGTCGCGGACATGTCCATGACGGGCTTGTCGTTGATGTAGAGCTTGGCCGGGTGGTCCTTGTAGAAGGAATCCGACGTGAAGGCCCTGCCGCCATACTCGTATGTGGCCTTGAAGTCCACCGTGGTCTGGGCGGGGATTTCTCCGCTCGCGATGGAGGAGTAGAGCGCCAGGTTGGTCTGGGTCATGAGGACACTGGCGGCTGTGAAGTTGCCCTCCCCCTCCTTGACGCCATCCATGTCGATCTGCCACTTGCCGGCCTGGGGCGCGTAGACCTTAAGCATGATGTACTGCTTGTCAAAGACTGCAGCCAGGTTTTCATTTACCTGTGTATCGGCAGCTCGTTTGAAGGCTGTTTCCTTGCCGTCCGGCGTCGTGACCTTGAAGCCTTTCACCTTGTCGAGAACATCGCTGGTGAAGGTCACGGACCACTCGGCAATCATGTCGCCGACGTTCTCTTCGTAGTGCGGTCCTTTAAACGGCGTCGTGGAAGGTTCCGGGCTTGCGAAGAGCCGGCTGATGATCTCCTGGAACTTCTGCTGGGCCTGCTTGGTGTCCCGGAGCTCGATCGGCTCGGTACCGGTCTTCTTGGGAATGTTCTCCCTCATCTGATAATAACCGACAGCGCCGAAGTTTGTTGCATCCTTCTTGTTGTCTCCGGCAAAATTCATCTCCATGCCGTAGACGTCCCAGCTGTTGGAAGCTGCGACGGAGAGTGCCGCCTCCATGCTGTCGTAATCCATATACATGCTGAGGTAGGGGTTGTAGCCGTCCTGCTGACCCTCCACCTGGCCGTCCGTCATGAGGATGATGGCGGCATTATCCTTGGCAGCCTTGGCTTCTGTGAGCATCTGGGAAGCGGCCTGCATGGCATAGCCGACCGGGGAAAGAGGACCGGACTTGGCAGTCTCCTCCTCAATGACCTTTTTGGCAGCCGCCTTGGCCTTCTGACTGGTAAAGTCCTGAAGGGGGAAGGCCACCTTGATCAGGTTGCGGCAGGCTGCGTCGTCGGGGCAGATATTGTAGGCATCCTTCCCGTAATCAACGCCGAAGACCACGATGCCCAACCGGCAGGCCCGGCCTTCAGGCAGCATGTCGATGAACATCTTGGTGCCGGCAGCCACCAGCCTGTTGGGATCGTTGGCCGGCATGGTGCCGGAGCAGTCCAGGACCAGGACGACATCCACCGGCGTCTCATCGATTCCGCCCTCATCCGCCCATACAGCAGCGGACGGCAGGCACATCGAAACAAAAAAAACAAGAGCCAGGAGAACTGCCCAAATTCCTGCTCTTTTTGACCTTCTTGCGTTCATAGCATGTTTCCCCCATCCAAATCGTTTGTAAATGCAAACCCCGAGGACAACCAAAATCCCGGGCCTCCCTCTCCGGCGGTCCATCCGCCTGGATGCCCAGGTGGTCTTAAGACCGTCCGAACCGGTCCCGGAAGCGGATGTCTGCCCGCCAAAAGGGCAGACTATCCGTTTGCATATACACTATACCATTCTATCACCATGCACAAAAGAATACCACATTTTTCATTTAAACTAACACATTTTTCATGTCGCGCCATCATGACTCCGCCGTCATTTTTCCAAGCTTGACTCTGAGGATCCTCCGCACCGACTCGTCGATTCTCTCTTCAGTGATCCGCCCATCCTGAGCCGCGGACTGCACCGCGCTGTAGGCGTCCCCAAAGCTGGCCGGCATAAGAATCATGTCCACACCGGCGTTAATGGCTTTGATGGCCGCGTCGCCGGAACTGTAGTAGTCCGTGATGGCCTGCATGTTCAAGGCATCGGTGAGGATAATACCTTCGAACCCCATCTCGCTCCGCAGGATATCCGTCAGAAAATAGCGGGATATGGTCGCCGGCACGTCCTCCCCGGTATCGACGTTGGGAAAACTGATGTGGCCTGCCATGACAAATTCGGCCCCGGCCTCTATGCCGGCTGCAAAGGGTTTAAGGTCTGTCTCCCTGAGTTCATCCATGGTCCGGTAGGATACCGCGGCACCCTTGTGGGAGTCTCCCGTCGTGGACCCGTGTCCCGGAAAATGCTTGAGCGTCGCGCTGACGCCATACCCGGTCAACCCGCGCACGCATTCGGCCACCATCCCGGCCACCGCATCCCCGTCGCTCCCGAAGGCCCGATCCCGGACGACCGTATTTTCCGGATTGGTCAGCACGTCGGCTGTCGGAGCAAAATCCACATTGATACCGTAGTCTGCCAGGTAAGAGCCTATATAAGAACCGACCGCATTGGCCTCCGCGGGATTCCCCGTCGCGCCGACGTCTGCCATCCTGCCCGTCTCATTCAGGCCGAAATTCCCGTTTTTGGCGATTCGAAGGACCGTGCCGCCCTCCTCGTCGACCGCGATGAAGGGTATTACGCCCGCTCGGTCCATGCTGATCTGCGTGATTCCCTCTGTAAATGAAGACAACTGGTCCGGCCCGGAAATATTGTTCTCAAAGAGAACGATTCCCCCGACCGGCCGCCTGTCGAAGGCGCTCTGGGTAGTATCTCCAGCCCTGGTGACATCGGAAACACCGGTCAGTGCGTCCGGCGTCACAAAGAAGAGCTGGGCCACCTTGTCCTCAAGGGGCATAGCGGCGAGCATCTCCTCGACTTTTGCTTCGATCTGGGAAGCTTTGTCAGCTGACGCGTCCGTTTCTCCGTCGGAAGAGTTTGTCCCCGCAGAAGGATTCGTGCCTTCCGCATCGGCTTCTGCAGATTTCGTTCCCTCTGCCCCGGTGCCGGCCGCTCCTGCTCCTGCATTGGCCCCGCTTCCGCCAGTCTTTCCAGCATCCGTGCCGGCTGTTCCGGCATCCGCTTCCTGACCTGCAGTGTTCTCGTTGGCGGCGCCTGCTTCGGATGTTCCGGCGCCGGCCGTCCCGGCTTCGCCCGCACCCGCGCTATCTGCGCCGGCACCTGCGCCTGAAGTGCCGGCACCTGTGCCTGAAGTGCCGGCACCGCCGTTCCCGGCGTCTGCCTCATCCACTCCCCGGCCGTCAGCGCCAGTCCCCGGGTCCGCTCCGGTTTCCCCGGTGCTGGC